>JAGLQM010000045.1 GCA_023136815.1 Thermoplasmata archaeon | reverse complement strand
ATCCAACGACTTTAGGTGCAACGCTCACTGGCCGGCGTTGCACTCAGAAAGAGGGAATACGAATTCTATGATTATATTTTTTTAACATCAAGCAGATAACTAACACATCGAAAAGTTTTATAGTGCTAGTAGTATCACAGCAATCCATGAAAATCGGTATTATTGGCGTTGGCTCAATGGGAAAGAACCATGCTAGAGTTAATTCTGAAATGGGAATTCTTGCAGGTATTGCGGACTCAGATGAGGCAACTGCCAGATCATTGGCTGAAAGGTTCGGTGTGAAATATTTCTCTGATTACAGGGATATGTTTGCATCTGTAGATGCTATTACTGTTGCCACACCCACAGGAACTCATTTTAAGATTGCCATGGATGCAATCCTGGCAGGTAAGCATGTATTGGTTGAAAAGCCAATTTGCCCAAGTCTTGAGGATTCTGAAAAATTGGTTAAAGCTGCTGAGGATGCAGGAATAGTACTGGCTGTGGGTCAGATTGAACGTCATAATCCAGTAGTCAAATTTGCAAGAGAATCCATTGAACAGGGCAGATTTGGAGATATTGTTTCTATATCTGCAAGGCGTGTCAGCACATTTCCAGGTAGGATAAGTGATGTGGGTGTTCTGCTTGATTTGGGCATTCATGATATTGATGTTATTCGATACCTGGCTCAAAGCCCTGTGAAAAGTGTTTATGCTCTGGGCGGCAAGCGGCAGAATGATAAGTTTGAAGATCATGCAAATATTCTTCTGGAATTTGAATCCGGAATATTTGGATTTGTTGAGGTGAACTGGCTAACGCCTATGAAAGTAAGAAAATTATCAATAACTTGCCTTGAAAATTATGTTGAGTTAGATTACATTAAACAAAGTGCTGATGTATCATCTTCTCAGGTATCTGGCACGCTGGACACTAACGATTTATATAGACTACCAATTGAATTTGATATTCGGCATGTGAGCCTGAAGAAGCAGGAACCTTTGAGAAATGAACATGAAGACTTTATTCGGGCAATCGAGACCAATACCCAACCACTTATTTCAGGTAGAGATGGCATGGAAACCCTCAGAGCATGTAAGGCCGCACTGGAATCTATTAAGGAAGGTAAGAGAATAAAATTGGAGTGAGATAAATGCCTGAAATTTATGGTAATACAAAAATCGGCGAAGGAACTTTCATTGGCCAGGGATGCATAATCGGGCATCCTGGTAAACATGAGAAAGCCCTTTTGGTTGAAAATAGAATGGATGAGGTCAAGGGAACATTCATTGGCCGTGACTGTGTTATTCGGGATGGCACTATTCTCTACAGCCAGGCTACTCTGGGTGACAATGTTCAGACTGGCCATAATGCGCTGGTTCGTGAGGATACAGTCATAGGCGACAGGAGTCTTGTTGGCTCTAATACCATAATAGAAGATAATGTCCGCATTGGTGACAGAGTGTCTATCCAGTCTGCGGTTTATATTCCTACAAACACAATAATCGAGGATGATGTTTTTGTAGGTCCAAGAGTCTGCTTCACAAATGACAAGTATATGGGCCGGGGTGAAATTCACTTATTAGGAGCACACGTAGAAATTGGAGCCAGGATTGGAGCTAACTCCACAGTACTGCCAGGCATCAGGATTGGCAAGGATTCTGTTATTGGTGGCGGTGCGGTTGTCACAAAGGATGTGGAACCGTATGCAATAGTCGCAGGAAATCCAGCTAGGGTCATTGGCACAGTGCCAGAAAAACATCGTAAACATTGAGATATTTCACAAAAATATCTAAAGAAGATGGAACACAGAATGATTATCAATGATGAAGTGTTCCAGTCAGAATTGAGGGATAGATATGATACACATTGCAAAACCACTTATTGGCGATGAGGAAATAAAAGCAGTTGAAGAAGTTCTCCGTTCAGGAATGCTGGCTCAGGGAAAGAAAGTTGCAGAGTTCGAGGATAAATTTTCACAGTTCATCGGCTCAAAGCATTCTGTTGCTGTCGGGAACGGCACACAAGCACTTCATGCAGCTTTGGTTGCCTGCGGAATAAAGCCAGGTGATGAGGTTATAACTTCTGGATTCACATTCATAGCCAGTGCAACAAGCATTGTTCATTCTGGAGCAACGCCAGTATTTGCAGATATTGAACCGAAGACGTTCAATATTGACATTGACAGTGTGAAAAAACTTATCAGTGAAAAAACAAAGGCAATCATGCCAGTTCATTTGTTCGGACTGGGAGTTGATATTCATGCGTTCAAGGAATTATGTGCCGAGAAAGACCTCATTCTAATTGAAGACGCATGCCAGTCCCATGGAGCCCGGATTAATGGAAAAGGTGTTGGAACATTTGGTCAGGCTGCTGCTTTTAGCTTCTATCCCACAAAGAATATGACCACTGGAGAGGGCGGCGCGGTCACCACCCAGGATGAAAAAATTGATGAGGATTTACGATACTTGCGGCATCAAGGCCAGAAATCAAGATACGAATATGCAATGGTAGGGTACAATTACCGAATGACTGACATTGCAGCAGCAATAGGCATTGCCCAGCTGGATAAATTACCTGGTTGGACAGAAAAGAGGATTGCAAATGCAGCGTTTTTTAATAAAGAATTTAGCGCAGCAGGAATTCAGATCCCATACGTGCCAGACGGTTACAAACATGTGTATCATCAATATACTTTAAGAGTTCAAAACCGTAATTCAGTCATCAAGAAACTAGCAGATATGGGTGTTGGTTCAGGGGTTTACTATCCAATGGGACTTCATGAACTTGGTCCAATGGCCGGATTCAGAAAAGAACCTTTGCCAGAAGTTGAAAAGGCAAGCCAGGAAGTTCTTTCGCTTCCTGTACATCCTGGGCTAAGTAATGAGGAACTGGCTACGGTTGCTGAGGCTGTTGTGAAGGCTGTTAACTAATTACCACCACTCGAGCCATATTTGACACTGGTGATAATACTTTTAATGTCAAATCTGGGTCCCTCCTAACTCGAAAACCATACCTGGTTTTCGTCAGAATGAATTAAAAATTCATTCTGTATTTGACGAATATTTAGACATCAACTGTCAAAGTTAGAATTCATCTGTTTTTGACACTTTGAGCATAAAACAGAATCAAAAATAGGATTAGACTGGTTCATATTAATGAATCAGGCGAGACATGTTCAGTGAAATGTTTAATATGCTGAATGCTTATTGACTTTGGACGAGGGTAGTATTGTCCAAAATATGCTTAATTTGGACAATTATGAGGCTAGATAATCATGCTAAAGAAGAAAGGAACTGTGCTGGTAGTGGATGACAAAAGCATTGTGGCCAAAGATATTGCCAGAAAAGTGAAAGCATTGGGATACGCAGTCCCGACAACTGCTGTTGGCTCCGAGGATGCTGTTGAAAAAGCTGGAAAACACAGGCCGGATATTATTCTAATTGATATAAAACTCAAGAGCAAGAAGGACGGTATTGAAACTGCTGATGAGATTTTTCGAAAGTATGAGATTCCGGTTATTTATCTTACAGCATACAGTGATGAAGATACCCTGGAACGAGCCAGAAAAACACAGTTATATGGTTACATAATCAAACCTTTCAAGGAAAAGGAACTTGAGGTAAATCTGGAATTGGCATTTAAAAGATTGAAACACGAGAGAGCCATTAAAGAAAAGAAAGAGCTGAATAAGATACTTGTTGAGAACTCTGTTGAAGTCACATGGACAATGAATCCTGAGGGAAATTTTACTTACATGAGTCCTTCTGTGGAAATACTGAGGGGCAATTCTGTGGAAGAGGCATTGAATTTGACGCTTGAAGAAACTTTGACACCAGAATCCTTTATGGCGGCCATGACTGAATTGCAGAGCAGTCTATCAAAACCGATTGATGATCTGCCTTTTTCTTTCATCATGGAACTGGAGCAGCACAAAAAGAATGGAACAACAGTCTGGACTCTGGTTACAATCAAGCCCATTTTTGATGATGATGGGGAACTTATTGAACTACAGGGCGGAACCTTTGAAATTAACCAGAGGAAGGAAACCGATGGGGCGTTGAAAAACCAGCATGATTATTTTACAACAATTTTGGACAAATATCCTGAATATCTGTATGTTGCTGACCCTAATACTTATGAGGTGCTTTTTGCGAACCAGAAATTAAGAGATCTTGCTGGCCGTCCAATGGTAGGAGGGAGATGTTATGAGGAGCTTCAGGGGCTGGAAGAACCTTGCGATTTTTGCACCAATGATTTGATTCTCAAAACCAGGATGCCTCATGTCTGGGAATTTGAAAACAAATATCTGAAAAGACATCTGCTTATTACTGACCAGATAATTCAATGGCTAGACGGCCGTAATGTGAGGTTTGAAACTGCCATTGACATAACCGACCAGAAGATGATTGAAAAGGTGTTGCAGGATTCGGAACTCAAATACAATTCTTTCGTTGAGCAGTCATCCTATGGATTTTATATACTGGACAAACAGGGAAATATAACATATCTAAATGACAAGGCCAAGGAGCTTATCGGCCAGGATTTGGATAAGGAAAATCCCATGAATTTTGCAAAATTCATATCCCCTGAGGACTATGAAAGTGCCTTGAAAACTTTTCAGGAGATTGCAAAAGGGAAAATATTCAATTCTTCTGGTGTTTATAATTTCAAGCATGCAAACGGTGAAATGCGAATAATGGAGGTCCAAATTCTATCTATCCGGCGTGATGAAGAATTCATTGGATTTCATGGGACATTGGTGGATATAACCCAAAGGGTCAAATTCGAAGAGGAACTGAAAGAAAAAACTGAGTTCCTTGATGCTGTTGTGAACAATACTTATGATGGTATTTTTGTGATAGATGAGGATTTAAATTATGTATTCATCAATCCCGCCTCTGGAAAAATAATGGGGCATGACCCCAAGGAATGGATTGGCAAGCGGGCAGGAATCCATAGACACCCGGATGATGAAAATAAATCAAATGAAGCAATTTTCAAAGCACTAAACGGTGAGCCGTCCACCTGTGAAGTCAGGGTGAAGCACCTAAATGGCGAATACCAGCTTCTGGAAATGCGATATTCTCAGATGATGATGGGCGATAATGCCCATATTCTTGGAATGGTCAATGACATCACCGAGAAGAAGAAAGCTGTAAATGCTCTGGCAGCTAGTGAGGAGAAATATAGAAATCTGTTCGAGTTCTCTCCAGAAACAATTGTTATTATGGACCTGGAAAGCAGGATAATGGAATGCAATAAAGCTACAGCCCAGCTTATGGAATTGAAATTGAGTGAGATTGTCGGCAAAAGGTTTGATGAGCTTGGCATTCTTGACAGCAGCCAAATAGAAAGATTTGCCAAGATGTTCTCATCCATGGCAGAGGGAAAAAATCTTGTTGGCGGTGAAATGGAATTGCTTATGAAAGGCGGTTGTTCCAAATGGATCGAGATATTTCCCAGCCCCATTACCAGAGATGGTGATTTTTTTGCCATCCAGATGATTGCCAGGGACATTACAGACAGGAAACTGGCTGAAATTAAAATGCGAAAGAAGTTAATGAAATTTGAGTTGGATACTGGAAATATTTATCTTTCAAAAGAATCGAGGGCCAGCCAGTCAATTGAGGCTTTCAAGGAACTTCTCATGGTCGGTAATTCAGGGATTATGATATCCCGGACGGCCAGAAAAGATTTTCAGGCCAAAATTGAATACTCTTTCAACCACATCAAGATTTCAGAGACTGGTAAGGAAAATCATGTGCAGCCCAGTTACAAAGCAATTCACGAAATTCTATCCAGCATACCAAGAGGACATGTAGTTCATATAGACTGCATTGAATATCTGGTTTCAAGAATCGGTCCGAAGCGAACCCTCAATCTTATCCACTACCTCAAGGATCTGGCATTTACCAGTAACCTGATTGTACTGCTTTCGGTGGACCACACAGCAATGTCCGAAAAGGAGATGCGACTCATAGAAAAAGAATCCATGGACATACTGCCCAGCGAATCATTGGCAAGGCTTCCGCTAAAACTTCTGGATATGCTTATTTACATTGATGATATGAATAAAGAGTGTATTCTGCCGTCATATTCTGAAATCGGTGAGTATTTCCAACTCAGTAAGCCAACAGCAAGGAGCAGAATAAGGCAGCTCAATGAACTTGGAACAGTAAAAGAAATACAAAGGGGAAGGATGAAAATACTTAAGTTAACAGAGAAAGGTAAAAACTATATCGCTCTTTGATACTTTCACTATTTTCACTATTTCTTTCATAAACTATATAAATTGAGAAAACCATATTAGGCATGGAGAAACCACAGGCTGCCCAAGTGGGATTGGAGAGTTTATAGAAGCTTATTAGTTCCAAATATTCATACTATAATTGCGGCCGAATTTCTTTATTTTTGTTTGTGATTTAATCAATGACCAACATCCCAAAATTTAAATGGGACAAAAGATTGCACCTGGACTACACAGTATAATCATCCTTGATGAGCAGAGTTCGTCTACGGATGCTGGCCAAATTTCTATGTATATGGACGGCATTTTCGTTTTCTCTGTTCCTCTCAAATAGACCAATAATCGATTTATGGCAACAGCCATAAATAAGGTTCGTCTAATCGCTCTGCAATTAGGCGGTCTTTCGGTGGCTTTGCCACCTTCAAATGCCACTGTGGCTTAGAGGTATTCGGTTGCAATACTGCATCCGGACTCCAAATAGCGACGCCTTGGTAAGGCGTAGGTCGAGGGTTCAA
>JAGLQM010000044.1 GCA_023136815.1 Thermoplasmata archaeon | reverse complement strand
TGAGATAGGCTATCTGAACTTCAGTCAGTGTATCGATCTCAACTCCAAGGGCCTTCATTTTCAGCCTGGCAACTTTTTCGTCCAACTCTGGCGGCACGTCATAAACCTTGGGCAGTAGCTCATCCTTGAGAGTAATAACTCTCTCGACGCAGCCTGCCTGTATTGCAAAGCTCATGTCCATGATCTCAACAGGGTGGCCCTGGCCAACTGCAAGGTTCACAAGACGTCCTTCGCCCAGCAAGTAAACATGTTTGCCATTGTTGAGCTTGTACTCTTCTACAAATTCACGAACCACTGTTTTGGATACGGTAATCTCATCCAAATCTGCTTTACTAATCTCATTGTCAAAATGGCCCGAATTCGCAAGCACACAACCGTCCTTGATGTCATTGAAATGTTTCTTGCTTACTACATCCTTGCATCCTGTTACCGAGACAATAAAATCAGCTTCTTTAACTGCTTCTGACATTGGCATTACCCTGAAACCGTCCATTCTGGCTTCAACTGCCTTAACTGGGTCGATTTCCGTGACTATGACATTTGCGCCCAAACCCTGGGCCCGCATTGCGATTCCACGACCGCACCAGCCATAGCCAGCAACCACGAATATATTTCCTGCGATTGTTAGATTGGTTGCTGTTAAAACGCCATCGAAAGTTGACTGGCCTGTTCCGTACCTGTTATCAAAAAGATACTTCATCTGGGCATTGTTAACTGCGAATACGGGATATTCTAACTTACCTTCGGCTTCCATTGCCTTTAATCTTATTATGCCAGTGGTTGTTTCTTCATTTCCACCGATCACTCTGGCCAGTTTGTCCCTGTGGCTTGTATGGAGTAAATAAATAAGGTCGCCGCCATCATCGATTGTAAGTTCCGGGTCAAGAGCTAATACACTTTCAAGATTTGAATAGTACTCATCACGGTCTTCGCCCTTTTTCGCATATGTTTCAAGACCATATTCCTCATTGAGAGCCAATGCTACGGAATCATCTGTCGAAAGAGGATTGCAGCTTGCCAATCGTACCTTTGCTCCGGCCTCCTGCAAAGTAAGTGCCAAAATTCCTGTCTTTGCCTCAACATGAAGTGCCATTCCGATCTTCAGGCCGTCCATTGTGCCATTATCCTTTATCTGCTGACCTATCTGATTCAGAACATCCATGTGGGTTCTTGCCCATTCCAGTCTGTTTATACCTTTTCGGAGTAATTCTTGGCTGCTCATGCTAACACCGGGTTCGCATTGACTCATAAAATATAATACTAATCATGGATGTAGAATCCTAAATACGCTCCGAATTTCGAATTCTATATAAGGGATTGGCCTAATCCTGAATATTGTCAATTGCTTCCAGCCAGCGACTCTTGAGTTCCTTGAGTATCTCCTCGTCCATCTGCTCTTCCAGGAGTGCGTCAATCAGATAATCCACAAGGGCTCTAACTTTTTCCTTCTTCGGGTTGTTGTGATCCAGACCAGACCTTGCCGCTTCCTCTCTGATTATATTTCCAGCGGTTTGCATATTGCCAAATGCCTCTGAGAACTCGAACATTATCTGATCAAATACCTCGATGGTAGTAGTTCTTGGGCCAATGTCCGCTAGCCCCTTTATTATAATATCCTGGATACGGGTATAGAATGGATCTTCGGCTCTGTCAAAGTAAAACAGCAAATTAGCCATGGATTCGAATGTTTCCTCAACTTTCTCACCTGTCTTGGCACTTGTAAGGAACCAGGTGTTCAGATGCTCCGGGATGTGCTGTTTCATTCCATAATTGTATCTTTCCTCAAGCTCGCTCATTATGTCCAATGTATTGACCAGAGCATCTTCATCAGCCAGATCTACCTTGTTTCCAAGAAAAATAAATGGCAGCTTTACCGTGCCAACGGTTCTAAGAACCATAGGTATCCAGTATTTCTCAAGGTTAGCCATTGTTTCTGGCCTGGTTACGTCTCCAACAATTATCACTCCCTGAGCACCAACAATCTGACGTGCCTGGGTTGACATGTAACCCTCGCGGCCAAGCATATCCCATATCATGAGATTAACTTCAGTTTCCTGGCCATCCACATTTAGATTGATAACCTTCTTGCTCACCTTGGTTCCGATGGTGGAGATATAATCATCCGCAAATTCATCATGAACAAAACGTTTTATCAAACTGGTTTTTCCAACTGCCGACTCACCCAGTAGCACAACTTTCTTTAGTGTCTTCTTGACCATCTCATCACCCGTGAGGTGAAATCCATATTTGACAATATAAGACTTTCTATTAAATCGCAACTTTGCGTATTAACATGAATACTTTGTGTTTCACGAAACATATGAAGCTCTGCTTCATCTTAACCTCTTTTTGACTGTGATTTATGCACAAAGTATCAAAAATAGGATTCAAAAGGCTCCTTCCAACGAAAGATCAGGGTCGCCGGAGCCAGTCATCATGGATTACCCTGCGTTAGGATGAATCTCCAGGAGAGATCAGTGATGTTTTTTCTTATAATCTTCAATGGCTGCTCTGAGAGCATCAGCCGATAAATTTGAACAATGCATTTTCACCGGCGGTAGACCGTTCAGATTATCCGCAACATCATCTCTGGTAAGCTCCAGTGCCTCATCAAGGGTCTTGCCCATGGCCAATTCGGTTATCATGCTGCTTGTGGCAATTGCGGCTCCACAGCCAAATGTTTGGAACTTGATGTCCTTGATTATATTGTTCTCGATTCTGAGATACATCTTCATGAGGTCACCGCAGGTGGGGTTTCCAACTTCACCAATGGCATCAGGATTTTCCATTTCCCCCACGTTTCGGGGATTCATGAAATGATCCATTACTTTTTTCGAATACATGGATTTTCCTCCTATTACTCCATAATAGGCATCCTTCGGACAATTTCTGTGCTATTTTTCCTCATTGTCCTCCATGTCCAAGTGGGGACATGGCTCTCAATTTCTTAACTATTGCTGGCACTGCTTCCAGTACATTATCAATTTCCTCATCGGTATTGTTCTTGCCCAGAGTGAGTCTCAGGGATCCATGTGCCTGTTCCGGTGTTAGCCCAATAGCCAGTAATACATGTGAAGCCTTGAGTGATTTTGAAGAACAAGCGGAACCGGTGGCTGCTGCTATTCCCAGCATATCCAGGTTGAGAAGAAGTGCCTCGCCCTCAATATATGAAAATCGAACATGGGCATTATGGGGCAACCGCTTCTCTGGATGGCCATTAAGATATGTTTCTTCCTGGGCTTCCATGAGTCCTTTCAGCAAGCGGTCCCGCATTGCCTTGACCCGGGGCATTTCTGTGGTCAAACCAGTTTCGCCCATTTCCATGGCCTTTCCCAGCCCGATCACTCCTGGTACATTCTCGGTTCCAGACCGTAGTTTATTCTCATGCCCGCCTCCATGCTGGAGAGGGGTTATTTTCAGCCCGTCACGCACATAAAGAGCACCGATGCCCTTTGGCCCGTATATCTTGTGGCCAGACAATGAAAGCAAATCAACACCAATGTCTTTCACGTCTATCGGAACCTTGGCAACCGCCTGGACTGCATCTGTGTGAACCAGAACATCTCTCTCATGAGCTAATTTGATGATCTCTTTCATGTCCTGGACTGTTCCCACCTCGTTATTTCCATAGACTATTGAAATCAGCCTGGTATCGTCACGGATTGCATCAGCCAGGACGTCCAATTCCACCTGGCCGAATTTATTCACTGGCAGGAATGTTGTGTCATAGCCATGATCTCCCAGGAATTCAACTGTCCTGGTGACTGCTGGATGTTCAATGGTGGTGGTGATAATGTGTCCATTCTTCTCCTTCAAACTGAACACGGAACCCAGTATGCCCAGATTATCTGATTCTGTCCCACCAGAAGTGAATATGATATTGTTTGACTTGGCATTGAGAGCACTGGCAACCTGCTGCCTTGCCCCATCGATGGCAGTTCTTACTTCTCTTCCCTCTGCGTAGATGGATGATGGGTTCGCGTAGTTTTTGGTAAGGAAAGGCATCATCGCTTCCAGCACTAATGGATCTATGGGTGTTGTGCCCGAATGGTCCATGTAAATTCTATCTTTAGTCATGTTTATCCCATGCGCATAAGAGGGATGGAATTTAAGGATATTGCCTGAAATTAATAATCTAGGACAGAAAACACATCAGAGCAATAATCAAACATTGATACAAGCCCCTGTGCGGGAGCCCATGTACGGAACATAGCCTATTTTCAAATTTTAGGAGATATATGTCTATGCCGTTGAGTATATTATATTAAATTTTTCTGAGCAAACTCAAAACACCGATTTATAATAATGTAAATATCATACATAACTGATGAACATAAAAAAGTTACAAAAGCCAGTATGTTCCCTGGAGATACTTGTGCATCTTCACAGGAATGAAAAAGCAACCATAACTCAATTGATTAAGCAGGGTGAATTGAATCAGCGCACGACATATTCTGCACTTGGCAAATTGCTTGACCAGGAATTGATTTGTCATGAGGAGAGTAATGGATTTCCTGTATGCAAGTATTATGAACTTACTGATAAGGGAAAGCCGGTGGCAAAGCATCTGAATGCTGTTGACAAGTTGCTGGTCCAAACAAAATAAAGGTGAGGGTGAGGAATGGTCCAAACAAAATTACTACCACCGGAGTCTGCTGTTAGAATGACTTGGGCACAGACGAGTGTGTTCTCAGTTGGCACGGAACTTAAAAAATCCTTATATTTAATAGGGCCAGAATTTAGTAAGATCAAGGAAAAAGCAGAAAAGGACCCGAAGGAACAGGAATATGTCTTTCAAGCTTTAGCTGCCATGAACTCTAGTCTTCGCAACTTGAATGTAGTCTACAACTGGCGAAACCTTAATTTCGATGAGAACCGGGTTCTAAGAAATACGTATTCTGAGTTAATAAAGGCTTACACGGAATTTGGAACAAAGGCCAGGGATTATATCATATCTTTGCCAGCCACATTGCTCGGCTCTGCCGCTGGCATTGCTCTATCAGAGAAACTTCTATTATCCGGTTTTCCGTTATGGGAACTTGTATTGGTTCTATCCATAATCGGTTTTGTCATTGGTCACGTGATTAATCTGGGTATTATCAAGTATGTGTGCATTCCTCATAAGCAAAGGCTATACATCCAGATGGACTACGAGAGGAGCCTTTATTACAAGAGGTATTTATTCCAAGTTGGGAGAATACTGAATGATTTATATACAGAATTGGATAGGATTCACGAGAAAATCTTCAGCCAGAAATATCCTGCAGATGAGAATGTGAAAGGCAAGGACATCGTGGGCAAAATAATTGACGAGATAGACACGAAATTCTACTGCCCTCATATTCATGATCATATGAGCCGGGACCCCGAGCATCGCAAACAAGTGACAGCCGATATGTGGCCGCGATGCGAAACAGGCCTTAAGGGGTTCACAGATAAGTGTACACATTGGGAAGGTGGAAATAAAGTTTCATGCATCTCTCCCTTAGAAGTAGAGTAGGCCCAGTACCAATCCAAACCATGTACAGAAGCCCCTAATTACTCGAAGCCTTTATCTCACATAGAACCAATACTCGTTGGGAAGCGGAAGTTATAGTTTCAACCCCCATTAGAATCAACATTTCCCTACTTGGGCGAGGTTTCTCTCTCCAACCTTGGCCAGCAAATGGCCAGGTCTCGCCCTAACTATTTTTGTATTTGGGAAGTTGTTTCTGATTAAGAAGCTCACTTACTACTTTGGGAGTCCGAACGGGTTTGCAATGAAAATTCCTCTATGGCCTAATCCCTCCCGAAGAACCGCGGTATATCATCGATACGTGCCTAGAATATTATTAACTAATTGATTTTATCTATAATTAGAATGCACATCACTTTATAACATGCTAATTATTATTGGCGAAAACATATATATCTAGTATTATCATGCAATTTCTATGCAATCACAATTCCCTACAACCATTATGAATATTCAAAAAGATGAAAAAATTTTGATTGTTTCAACAGAGGAAATGACAACGAATTATATTATGAAGTTATTGAAGTCTCAAAATATTAATGACATTGATTCTTATTATATTGACGAAAGACCTATTATATCAATTCCTGATACATTGAAAGAAAAGGTTGCCGATAAAACCTTGATAATCAATCATTTTCATGGCTCTGATTCTCTATTGGATAAGGAAATTCAATTTCGTGCTAAATTATTAGAACATATTTTTAAACACACAGGAGCAAGATTGGGGCATTTGATTTGTGTGTCACCAGAGATAATCGATCGTGCAGTTATGGATGTAGATTATTCAAAAATGGGACAAGAAATAGAAGAATTAGCTGAGTGTTTATCTAGTGCGAAGCATGCTATATTAACAACTGAAACAGGTACACATCTGGAATTTGAATTAAATGGATGGAATACTCCCGCTACTCCAGAAACCGGAATCTTGCCACATGCGCATACTTTTTGCAATTATCCTTCAGGAGAAGTGTGCATTGTACCTACTAACATTAATGGAAAAATTGTGATAGATGGATGTTTAAATAGCATCGTTTGCCAAGATAATGCCTTTGAATTAGATATAAACAATGGAAAGATACAAAAATTACCAAAAACGAAGCTGATGATTGAGCGTTTCAATGGAGCTAACCGCATTCCACAAGGAGAAATTGCAGTAACTGAACTTGGATTTGGTTTAAATAAAAATGCAATATTTTCTGGATCAAGAACAGAACATGAAAAAATAAAAGGGACATTTCATCTTGCAGCAGGAACTAATACCCACATCGGTGG
>JAGLQM010000043.1 GCA_023136815.1 Thermoplasmata archaeon | reverse complement strand
CCCAATAATGGCACATAGTACATATTATGCCAGCCTTCGCCCATTCCCCAGTAACTTGCAAGCAGTATGAAAACTCCAAGCAGTCCAGAAAGCAGCAAGGCCACAAACCATGTGTTCTTGCCCCATTTAAATTCATATTCCATTGAATCCCATCCTGATTAATAATGAACCGGGGAATACAAAATTGATATTAAAGTTATTTATTTATAAAAATCATTTCTGATATTTTAACAGACATTTCTATATTGTTTCAGAATCATAAGTAATACCCGATGATTAGATGATATATCGCAACCATAAAGAATATTCTGGAAAATACCAAGGAAAGTATGAATTGCTCAAGAGCTGGCTTTCTGGTGAAGCAGGTATTGAGAACCTTAGAATATGGCTCCGCACCATCTATTAAGAATAGAGTTCGTAGGTTTTTATAGATAAACATTAATTACCTGGCAATGAGAACACTTGATGACTATGCACCCCAGGAAGGCACCATTTGCGGTGTTGATGAGGCCGGTCGTGGCCCGGTCCTCGGCCCGATTATTGTTGCTGGTGTAATGGTTGAAGATGATGTCCAACTAAAAGCACTGGGAGTTAAGGATTCAAAGAAACTCACGCCAGCCAGACGCTTTGAATTGGTGGATCAGATAAAGGCAATATGTAAATGGGAAGTAGTTGAGGCCAGTGCGGAGGATATTGACATGCTGAGGCAGTCAATGACCATGAATGTAATGGAATCAAAACTCTTTGCCACGGTAATTGAGAAGCTTGGCCCGAAAGTTGCCTATCTTGATGCTGCAGATTCCAATGAAGACGTTTTTGGCAGATACGTGGCCAGGGAACTGGGTGGTGATGTGAAAATAATCTCACGGCACGGGGCAGATGATATTTATCCTGTTGTCTCGGCAGCCAGCATAATCGCCAAGACCCACAGGGATGCTATTATCAAGGAGTTCCAGGAAGAACTGGGAATGGAGATAGGCAGCGGTTATCCCTCTGACCCCAAGACAATTGGATTTATGAAAGACTGGTACACGGAGCACGGTGAGATGCCTCCGCATACCCGCAAGTCCTGGAAGACAGTAAACAGGATAATAAACGAGTTAAGTATTACCAAACTTGATACATTCGAATAGAACTGAAACCATGAAATATAGGTGATTTATAATGGATAAACTTGAAGAAAATATTAAAGATGCAATTGACAAGTACAAAGCCAAGATAGAGGAAGATGAGGAGCTAAAGAAAGAACTTGCAGATATTGTTCGCAAGGTCAATATAGACACAACAGACAATGAAGGTTTCAGCTTTATCATTGACAAGGGCCAGATACTTGAATTCAAGCGCGGGACAATTGACGAGGCAGAAATAACCATACATGCCACAACTGCAGATTTTAAACTTCTTTTCACTGGCGAACTGAAACCAATGAGAGCCTGGGCCACAAAGCGCCTGAAATTTGATGCCAGCATAGAAGATATTATGCGAGTTAAAAAACTAATCTGATGACTGGCCCCAACAAATGTTGGCTATTTTAAAGAAAGGCAGATACTAAACTCTGGTAACAAATAAGCCAAAAAAGAATGCTAATAAATTACTAAACACTCCATATTGAGCTAGCTTTGACAATTGGTGTTTAGATAGATGTCAAAGACAGAATGAATTAGAAATTCATTCTGACATAAACCAAGCATGGTTTTCGAACCGAATGAAGCTATGCTTCATTCTAACGTGAATCATTTTGATTCACGAGTTAGGTGAGACGCAAGTTTGTGATATGAATTTTTGATTATACTAAACCACGTCAGTTTTTTGTAATTATCGGAGTACACCAACTCATATAAGTTCCAAGTTATACTTACGGAGGGGTATAACTCTCAAATGTAGGTCATAATTATTATTAACCGGACTGACAATCCACACTCATGTTTGATTGGTTCACTGCCATTCTGATAGGAGTTCTCCAGGGCGTTCTGGAATGGCTTCCAGTATCCAGCTCTGGCCAGACAACCCTGGTCATGGTGGATTTCATGGGCATACGTCCGGAACTGGCCATATCCTTCGGCCTGGCGGTGCACATCGGTACGGCGGCAGCGGTCTTTGCCAGGTACCCCGGACACCTTGTCAAAATGCTGGACATTAGAATGTTCACCAACCAGAAGAAATTCTACTGGACCACAACAATAATCTCATTAATATGTGCCTTGCCGATTCTTTTCCTGTTGGAGCAGACCTTCGACAGCCAGCTCTGGACCGGGATGACAATAACTCTATTCATTGGTGCGGCCCTTATTTTAACAGGAATAATGCTGGGAAGGCGGCCAAAAGGAACCTTCAAGCCAATTTCTGCCGGCAGCTATGTGGATTATGCTATTGTAGGACTGGCCCAGGCATTCGCTGTGCTTCCTGGCGTGTCTCGTTCGGGAATGACTATCACAACCCTTCTCATGCGAAAATTCAGGGAAACTGAAGCCCTGGTATTCTCATTCCTGCTTTCTGTACCAGTTTCAATTGCCTCATTTGCCTATTTTGTGGTGTTTGGCGAGATGACTGAGATAGGCATCTGGCTCCTGATAATTGCAGCAATATCATCATTTATCTTTGGATACATATCAATGTCTGTTCTTGTCAAGGTCGCCAAAAATGTGGACTTCTCAAAATTCTGCATGGTATTCGGCAGTCTGGCAATATCCATGGCCTTGCTGTTCTGGCTTATGGGGTAATTGTTAAAATTTCTCGCCTTCTGTCTTGCTGGCCTTTCCCATTTTCTTGCTGAAAAAGAACATCATATTGTCATAACCGTCCTTCCATGTGTTCAGTTTAACCTCGCCCACCCGTGGGCAGTATTTGATTGGAACTTCCTTGAACTTGCAGTGCTTGGCAGCTTCAATTTTTATTTCCTCTGAAAGTGCCATCTGATCGCTGGTCAGATTGAGCTTTGGTAAAATTGATCGACGAAAAACCCACATGCCAGTCTGGGAATCTGCTACTCTCATGGAGAAAAGCATGTTCATAGCAACTTTCAGCATCCAGTTGCCCAATCTGTGCTTGAAGTTCATTACATTTTTTCCCAGGGTGGATAATCTATCGCCGGAAATGAAATCAATGTTCTCGGATTCAAGCATCTTCATGAACTTTGGAATATCGGCTGCTGGATAAGTGCAGTCTGCATCCAGTGTTGCAATAAATGTTCCTTTTGCCTCCTTAAAGCCAGTCTTGTAAGCTCTCCCATAACCGCGCCTTGGCTCATCAATTATTTTCGCACCCTTGCTGGCTGCGATTTCCCGGGTTTTATCTTTGGAATTTGTATCAACTATCATTATATCATAGTCCATACCTTTCAGAGCAGCATTAACCTCGTCCATGACCTGGCCTATGGCCTCTTCCTCGTTCATGGTGGGTATTACAACAGTAACCTTTGGTTCCCCTGTCATCAACATTGGATTGAAGAACAGTATTAAAATTTTGGCTTTATAGGCTAATATAATAATTTATGCTTTCCTTGGGCTTGATGCAGATGAAGTTCTCTGAAATTACAGTTAAAATCTATTTTTGACATTTTGTGCATAAATCACAGTCAAAAACAGATGAATTCTAACTTTGACAAAGACAATGGGTACTTAAATGTCAAATTTGCGATGAATCCAAGATTCATCCTAACGCAAACCAAATGTGGTTTGCGAAATAGGTGTAACACAGATTTGATTTTAATATCAAGTTTACGTTGAAAATGTTTGTTCTTGCTTCAATCTCATCAATGGTAGGATGACTGTATTCCAAATTGGACATAGGATTTGGACGACCCCCATAAACAAGTATTTCGCAACTGGCTATAGTACAAAGACCGCTACGGAAACAACGGTGGTCCACAATCCGTCCTTGCCGCAGACTGCAGACTGTGTGTTATGTTTGGTCTTGATTATCCGACCGTCCATTTTGAAGATATCCTTCTTCTCATCATAGCTTGCATCAACATCAAAGGGTATGCCAAAAGTGGAAGCCAGCATCTGGGCAGCCAGATCTTCCGCATACTCACCACAGGCTTTCTCACTCTGGCCAAAGGAATGATGTTCACTAAGGTATCCATATTGTTCCTTGTTATTAGGGATTGCAACACCAATGGATGCAGAAAGAAGTCTGTTTGGTTCATTGGTCTCATTTTCCGCCAGTACAACAAAAACAATCTGGCCAGGATCAAGCTCTTCCAGTCCTTTGCTCTTTGTAACAACCTTGCAGTGGGGCGGCAGTATTGAAGAAACACGTACAAGATTATATTTCTCAATGCCAGCACTCCTCAGAGCCAGCTCAAAGCTGCTGAGCTTTTCCTTGTGTCTACCTGTGCCCTTGGTGAAAAACACCTTCTTTGGAAGGAGAGGATTTTCGGTCATGTTAGGGTGATTTTTAATTTGGTATAAAAAGGTATTCAGAACCACGGCGTTGTGTCATATCCCGAATTAATTTTACACTTCAAGCATCCACCCCCCGTAACCCAAAATTCTTTCCTCCGGCAACTTTCGCCAGAAAGCTTCAGCCGGAGTCTCGGCATTTGCGAAATCCAGGCTCATGTGAGGTTTATCGGTATTGTATCAGTGCATTAACTGGTCAATATCATCATCAAACAAGTTTCGTTTCTGTTCCAATGTTCCAAAAAACCGTTCAATCTTACCATTTGTTTGTGGATGATGAACTCTGGCCAGTATGTGCTTGATGCCGCGCGTTTCCAGAAATTCTGGAAACCGGTGCTTTGAATTTCCTTTCTTGTCCTTTTTGCAGGCTATGAATTGTGTTCCATGATCTGTCAGTATTTCTCTGGGATATCCGAATTCTTCGAATCCGGATTCCAGTGTCTGGATAACATTTTCTGTTGTCGCATTGTCATAGATTCCATAGTAAAGCTGGAGGGACGTATATCAGTAAAAAAAGGAGACCGCCCGTTAAGTTAATAAGATAGAATATGATTAAAGGAGAATAGTGAGGTGAAGAGATGAGGAAATTAATTACAATTTCAGTGATAATTTCACTACTATTGATGACCGGAGCATCACTCATGAGTACTAATGTATTGGCTGCCGATGAATTAGTAGGTGAATGGAAATTTGAAGAAGGAAGTGGAAATACCGTAAGTGACACCAGTGGAAATGGAAATACCGGAACCGTCCACGGTGCTACTTGGACAACAGGAATTAGCGGAAATGGTTTAACTTTTGACGGTATTGATGATTATGTCGAAATTCCCCATAATCCCACTTTGAAGAATTTTAACCAACTTACTCTGGAAGCCTGGGTGAATATCAACAGTGTTTACATTCTCGATGAAGGAGAAAATATAATCGGTACTGGAGATGACTTGACTCACAGTAAATACAACTTGCATGTTTATGAGAATCCATCGACTAATATGCTTAAATTCAACTATAAAATCGGAAATGATGCATCTTCTACTTTAGTTTATTCCTCATACGAGTTTTCTAAGAATGTGGATCATCATATCGTAGGAACTTACGACGGCAGTACTATTTCACTATATGTAGATGGGAATCTTATTGAGAGTAAATCAACATCAATTACCAACATAGCGAATAATGCTAAACCTGTGTTTATTGGAAAACATACTTGGGGGGGCTCTTCAAGTACACGAATTGATGGCATAATAGATGAAGTGAAAATCTATAATTACGGTCTGACAGCAAGTCAAGTTGATGCCAATTATCAAAGCAATTCTAACATTCAAAATGGTTTCGCTGCCGACAGTTATATTTATATTACGTCTGGTTCATTTTCTGGTTTAACATACGATTCTGGAAGCAAGTCCATAGAAGTTGAACCATACAGCATAATTAGTGGTTCAGTTAACATTTCATTAGACAACACTGGCCCAGGCAGTGCAGTTTATGCGATTGGAGCAACTTCAAGTTGGGGGTCACATTCATCATCATATTGGGATGAAGGAACTTTTGGAACGGGAACAGGTACAACCACGGTGGATATTGATGTGACCGCACCAAGTACTGAAGGAACATATTACATTATAATTGCTGGCGGTTGGGAATTTAATGCCGGACAAGTAATGTCTGGAACCAATTGGGAGGTCGGAGAACTTCAGTGGGATGATGGCAATGATGTTGCAGGATGGGGATCTACACAGATAAATAATGCAAGGGCAAATGGTTTAGCCGTAGGCCAAGTAGAGAAAAACAGTGGTTTGGGGAATTATTATTTTCCAGCGGATGCTTTGAAGATTGTTGTTACTTCTTCTGAATGGTACATTCAAGATTTTGTAGACGATATAAATGCACTAAATGCCGCAATTCAGAATTTACCTAACTCAGCATTTAAATATCCCCCAGAGCAACGAAAAAATGCTTTTGCAAATAAATTAGATGCGATAATAGAGTTAACGAACAATGGAAATTACACCGAAGCCTTGGATAAATTAGAAGATGATATAAGGTCAAAAATGGATGGCGACCCAGGGCATGAAGATAAAAGTAGCGGTCACGGGAAAAAACCAGAAGGTCACTACGCTGGCAATGACTGGGTCATAGATGATGATGCACGAGAACAATTAAATGCATTAATCGATGATATTGAAAATGCTGATTACGATGGTGATGGTGGAGTGACCCCCTTCATAGTGGACACAAAGAATCGAGACAATATATAATTTCTCTTTTCGATTCTTCTTTCAGTTTCTGTTCGAATTCCACCAAAAATTTGACAATTAAAGCCTATTTTTAACACTTTATGTATAAATCACAGTCAAAAACAGATGAATTCAAGATTCATCCTAACGCAAACCA
>JAGLQM010000042.1 GCA_023136815.1 Thermoplasmata archaeon | reverse complement strand
TTTTTCCATGTAATATATGTCTACTACATCACGAATTTTGAATCCAACTCGAGTTAAAGATGCTCTAGCTTTTTCTAGAAAAATCTCTCTGGAATCATAGATTGGATACACTACCTCTTTTGTATATTCATTCCATTGTTCTTCATGCAGAAACTTTATCTCGGCAGAGTCTATTCCTTCAATATAACTTTTTAACTTACGATCTTTTATGTCATATATGATATCCTCAACAAAATTTACGTCTAATTTTATGAAGTTTGAATATCCAAGCATTTCAGAATCATAGTATAATTTGAAGGTGACCATTCGTCCATCACTATGAATATCGACATACTTTTTATCTGCTTTATTCCCAGAAAAATCTAATTCCAACTCATCAGAAACAATTTTAATAGCATCAGAAAGTTTAGTAATCTCGGCAGAACATTTGTTTCCACACTGAGTTTTAGTTTCTCCATCCCAGATTTCCTTGTTTCTCCATGTAAAATCAAGGTCCTCAGAGAATCTGAAATATGGCAAATATGCTTTTATTAAACTGGTTCCACCCTTGAACGCAAGGTTATCTTTGAAATATGACTCCTGAGATAAATTATAGAGAATTCTGTGAAGATGATAGTCTTTCTCAGCGATATCATTTCTTTTAACGCTATCAGCTGCTGTTAATGCTTCAAAAAATGCCTTCATATTATCTCCCCGAATCTTTGAAATCGTATTGGATAATGCTTCATATATTCACTTATTTTACTATCATCAAGGAGAGGAGAATGTTCTCTCACGATGCTTAGTGTATAAGGGCCTTTGGTCTTATTCCTATATGTACTATAAGCAATATCTAAAACTGTTTTCTCTTTGTCAGAGTATCTAATTAGGTCTTTTTTCTCTACACCAAATTGAAAATGTTTCTTGTTCCATTTAAGGAACTTGAATTTCTTATCCATTATGCTTATTACTTTAGTTGTTTCATATGTGTTAGTCACTACATAATCAATTGAGAAATATTCATGGGTCATGTTATTCATTTTAAGAGCTGTTTCAAGACCATAATACCAGTCTTTCACACCTTTCTCTTTAAGTGCCATTGCTATGATTTCATATATTGAATGATCGAGCGTTTTCATTTCACGCTCTTCAGGTGTTCTTACATAATAGTAGCCTCTGAGAACTCTTATAATGTAACCATGCTCCTGAAGGTATCTCAATGTTCTATCTGCATTTTTGTCTAAATCTAACGCTAGTTGTTTTACTCGGCCAGACGTAGTAACTTTCTGCTTTTCCAAGATCAATTTCTTCCAGATTATAGGTGCCGGCATTTGACTCATAATATCCCACCTTTTGGGAGGTTATGAGATGAATATATATAATATCGTCGGAATCTAACGACCGTTAAAAAAAGAGAGATGGCAAATATGGTCTTTATTTACCATTATTTCATCAACCCTTTAATTGCTGTTTTCTTGGCATACTTGCCAGCGTAGTCAAAAAATGCTTCAGAGTCTAATTCTCTGAGTTTTTCGCTTATGAGGTTCTTTATTCTCGGATTGTATGGGTCAACAGACATAAGAATGCAGTTGAACCGTATATTTTTTTCGCTTGCGAGGCGGCATAATTTCGAATTAAAATCATTGGAAATTATGGAAGAGCATGTTCATCAGTATCTGCCCTTCCCAGTCTATTGCAAAAGTCAGCCCTCATTTCAAGAAATAGCTGGAAATAAAAGGAAGTACAGAATGGGTTGCACTTTCTATTGTCCAAACAGAAGGATTATGGATTCAAAATTCATGATAACATGTTGAAACCACTTAAAAATGAAGCTAATGCAGACCTCAATATTGCATTTATCGGATATGGTCCAGACTGAACGAACCAATGCTCAATCCCTGCTTGCTGTAAGTATAATCAATCCATGCTCTGGACTGCACATCACCGATACCCCGGATAGACAGGAATGTCTTGAGCTGCTCTACCTTGTAATCTACCATACCATCCATAACGCTTCCAATCATCTGGATGTCCTGATCGTCATGCATGCCCTTCTCGATAGCGAACATGGATACTGCTTTCTCTCTCTTGCGCTTACCGCAGAACGGCTGCAGGAACTTGAACGCTGTGTTTGAATCCAGATACGCAATGAGCGTTGATATGGAGCGGAATGCCAGCCTGTAATACTTGTGGGTTTTGAGGATCTCCTTGGCAGTTGCATCCACTGCCTTCATTATCTCCTTGTGGTCGGTGGGGTCATCTACATAGCTGACATTGGGCTCAACATCCTCAATTCCGATGCTTCTGGAATAAGCATCAATGAACTTTACCAGTCCAAGACGTTCATATTCCTCGAAACCAGATACAAGATACATCATTTCATCCCTGATTTCCGAGGGCAACTTGTCAGTAATGACGAAAACTGCTGGTATGCCCTTGCTCAGTCCCTCGGCGACGAAGCCGTTTATTGTAACCTCCTTACCTGTGAACGGCGGCCCGTAAATCAGGATATTGCTGCCGAACGGAATGCCGCCCAGCAGAAGGTCATCGAGACGGCGGTCGCCTGTTTTCACCTTCTCTATCTTGAGCTCTATCTTTCGCTCCTCCTCCCTAGCTTCTATCTCATCCTCAATGAGACCTTTCTCACGGATCTTCAGTTCCTCCTGCTTGGAACTGAGATACTGCTCTTTTGTCCGAATTTCCTCCTCCTTGCGGTTTATCTGCATCTGGAGTTCCTCGAGTTTCTTCTTCATCTCGTGGGCCTCCATCGAGCCAGACTCTCGCATTGCCTCTTCCACTTTGCGCCTCTCCTCTATGAGCATCTGCTCCCTGTAAACCAGATCCTCCTCACGTCGAAGTATCTCCTCCTCCTTGTAGACCAGCGGCTCTTTAACCTGCTTTAGTTCCGTTTCGGTCTTCTTCAGCTTATCGTTGAGGCGCTGAATCTCGTCTTCTCGCACGAGAAGGCTCTTTTCCTTCACCTGGAGCTCTCTAATCTTCAGCTCTAGATCTTCATTTATCTCTGAATCTGATTTACCGCTGAGGTCATTCTTCTCCTGGCGCAGCTTATCATCAATCTCATATTCATGGAGCGATTCCTCCATGTCAATTATTTTCTGCTTGAGTTCACCCTCGGTTTTTATCCATGCCTGTTCCTTTGCACTGAGTTCGGCGGCCAATTTCTGCTGAAGTTCCATATTCGCATCGCCGCAGGACGTGCCGTTCGTTATCTTCTTGTCCAGATCGACTCTCAACTTTTTTAGCTCCTCGTCTTTGGCTTCCATTTGCTTTGTGAGTTCGACAATTTCCAAAACCAGCTTCTTTGCGTCCTTGACATCATCAGGCAGTTTATCCAGACCCTTTTCTATTTCATCTTTCAGGGCCTTCATTGTTTCATCTGAGAATTTTAGTTCGGCCTCAAGCTTCTCCCGCTTGACTTTTTCCTCGCCCAGCTTTTTCTTCAGAGATTTTGCGGCACCGCCCTTGTCCTGCATCTGCTGTGCTTTTACATATTTTACAACTGCCAGACTGCCTTTCTTAACCTGCTGAATTTCCCCTTCAAGCTGTTTTCGCTTCCTTATCTCCATGTACAGGTCCTTGTTGAGTCTAGCAGCCTCTTCAAGAATCTTGATTGGGTCAAAATCTCCGGTGTCAACCTTCTCCATGGCCTCACCCATGGCCTTCTTGACCTCTTTCATTTCCATCTTGAGGCCTTCCAGCTCTTCTTCCTTTTTCACAAGTGCCTGCTCTCTCTCGTCCAGCAGTGCCTCTTTCTCTGTGAGCTTTTTACCAACTGGCCCAACGTCTTTAGTTGACTTTAGCTTACCCGGTTTATCGCCTAGCCAATCTTCCAGAGTATCATCTTCGCCACTGAGCCATTTTCTGAGGGCATCCTGACCCTCTTCCTTGGGTTTACCTGCCTTCTTTTTTTCATCCATCTTCTTGGGGATATCAGCAGGCTTATCGCCATCGACCTTGCTGGTCTTCATCCATTTATTCAGGTCGTCATTATCACCCTCGTCAGAAAGCCAACTTTTCAGGTCGTCATCGGAATCTGGCTTTGGTTTATCTTCTTTATTAGAATCATCAACTGGCTTGATCTTCGCTCCGCCCTTTGCACCAAATGATATCTGGACCTTCTTGCCTATCTTCTTGCTCCTTGGAGTACCGGAACCACCACAGACTGAACACTTACCAGTCCGAGAATTTATGGTTCCGCCGCAGATTGGGCATTTCTTTTGGTCCTTGTCTTCTTTAGGCTTCGCTACTAGCATTCCTCACCCCTTAGTCGAATCGCAGTAACATATCACGGGCATATTCATAATATCACTTAGCATGGTGTGCCCACTGGGTATAGTATGTAGATTTAGTGTAAAAATGTTTGGTTCACTAGATTCAGATAGTTTTTGATTGGAATCCAGGTTTGACAGTTAATCAAAATTTTATCTGTCAAAAATAGGTTAGAATTTTATAGATAGTTTGCTTGGGATACTTGTGAATTATTACGAAGATATGATCAAACAACTGCTTGAAGGCAAGCCCAAGACGAGGGATGATGTACAGAAACTCAAGATACAGCTATGCCGGAAATACAAGATGGACAAGTTGCCAAGCAATGCTGATGTGCTGGCCCATGTTTCTGAAGAAGATATGGGTGAGCTTGAACCTCTTCTCAGGACAAAGCCTGTGCGAACAATCAGCGGAGTTGCGGTTGTCGCAGTTATGACAAGCCCTCACGATTGCCCACATGGAAAATGTTTATTTTGCCCTGGCGGCGTGGAGAAAGGTACTGCACAATCATATACTGGCAGAGAGCCGGCAGCCCTTAGAGCTGCTACGTGGGACTTCAATCCCCATGATCAAGTTAAGTCGCGACTTGAACAATTGGAGGCTATCGGCCATCCGACTGATAAGGTGGACCTTATAATCATGGGCGGGACATTTACAGCTAGAGATATGGAATTCCAGACAGAATTTGTCAAGGGATGCTTTGATGCCATGAACCTGGAAAAATCTAATACGCTGGCTGCCGCCCAATCATTCAATGAAACCGCAAGGCACAGATGCATTGGCCTGACTGTGGAGACCCGACCCGACCATTTCTATGAACCGCAGGTCGATCTGGCTCTTGAGATGGGAGGAACCCGCGTGGAACTTGGTGTCCAGACCCTGAATGATGATGCTTTGAAGGCAATGGAACGAGGCCACGGAAGCGTTGAGTCCGCAAAATCCAGTCAGATTGCAAGGGATGCTGGAATGAAGGTAGGTTATCATATGATGCCTGGCTTGCCTGGAGAAACCCCTGAAAGCGATTTGGCAACTTTTGATAAATTGTTTTTAGACGAAAGATTCATGCCAGACATGTTGAAACTATACCCAACGCTGGTCATTGACGGAACAAAACTCCATGAGATGTGGAAGGCCGGAGAGTATGAACCTTATTCTCAAGAGGTGTTGGTAAATTTACTGGCAGACATTAAAGAACGATTACCAAAATGGACAAGAATCCAGCGCATCCAGCGGGATATTCCTGTGCAATTGATTGAGGCAGGAAGTCAGAAAAGCCATATACGAGAGCTTGCACAGTGGGAGCTTGATGCCCGTGGAAAGAAATGCCAGTGCATAAGATGCCGTGAAGCAGGCCATAATTACCTGAAGGGCCGGGAGCCAGGAGAAATTACCCTGACAACTCAAGAGTACCAGGCATCCAGTGGGAAAGAGTATTTCATATCATTTGAGGATGTGGAATCAGACATTCTTATTGGATTTTCCAGGCTGCGAATTCCTTCGGATAATGCTCATAGACCCGAGATGGAAAATGCTGCAATAATTCGGGAACTGCGGACAGTAAGCCAGCAGCTTCCAATTTCAGAAAGAGGTGATTCATGGCAGCACCGGGGTTTTGGTGAGAAACTTATTAACAAATGTGTTGAACTGGCTGAGGAAAATGGCTGCCAGAAGATTTTAGTTACCAGTGGGGTGGGTGCCAGAGAATATTATCGTAAGCTGGGCTGGGAAAGGGAAGGGCCGTATATGGCCAAGCAACTTTGATCATCTTCGCTTTGATGACCGTGCCAAAAACCTTTTTAAATACCCTCACCATAGATTGATAGATGACAGGGAAGGGACGCTTCCTGATTTTCGGTATCGTGGCGATACTTGTGGCCAGCAGTGCTTTACTTTGGAGTTTTACTGTATATGAAGTTGATTCAGTTCATCTTGCTCTGGTGCCAGATGATTTAGAAGGCGGCGCAGCTCCAACAGACAATAATTATGACCTGCCTATCGATGAAGCCAGTCGTCTGGACATTGGCTCGGACGAATTACCCTGGGAAGGCGGCCTTGTGACTTTTGTTTTGCTGTCTTCCACAGTCATGCTGATACTTTTTGCCAGACTTCGTGAGGAAGATGTTTTAAATGGTGTTAGAAAAGAAATTTTTGAGTATATTTCTGAAAATCCCGGAGAGCATCTGGCAGGCATAACCAGACAATTTGGCATGTCTTCCAGCAGTGCAAGGCATCATCTGGATGTTCTGGAATGGAGCGATAGAATTGTTTCCCACAAAAGCGGCAAGCAGAAGCATTTTTACCCCAATCGAAACGGTTATCGCCAGTACACCAGCGGCTTTGAGTACAAGGAAATAATGGCAATTCTGAAGAACGATACATGCAGGGGCATGGTGAAGGTCATCATCAACAATGAAAAAGCCAATCAGAAAATGATTGCCAGCGCGCTTCACATCCATCCATCCACAGTGAACTGGCATGCTAAGCGGCTGAGAGGTGCTCAGATAATCTTCAAGTCAAGAGATGGAAAGGATATTCATTACTCGCTGAATCCTGAGCTGGATCTGGTGAATGTTATATCATTGATTGAAGGGGCATCGAGCTAATTATTGATTGCATGAACGACAAACAGACTAAGATTAATATATTATTAGAATCGCTATTTTGTCGATACGGAGCAGCAGGCTGCTCCTCTAAAGAAAAATACTCGTTATACTCGCTATTTTCTTGACTGCGATGAATCCAATATTATTTGTGAGATTCATCTTGTCAACAAAAAGGCTCTCTCCGTTCGCTATTTTGTTGATCAATCCCAAATTTGACATTTAAACCAAATTATGTTT
>JAGLQM010000041.1 GCA_023136815.1 Thermoplasmata archaeon | reverse complement strand
CCTACCAGAAGCCGCTGGATTGTTCCGCCGGTAACCTCTATTATTCCATTTACATAGTGACTGCGGAAATCTATTGACATGTTGGCAGTTTCAAAATAAGCAATTATCAGCGTCATATATATCATCTGGAGATAGAATGGTTCATCACCCAGAATGCTGAGAAAATGTATTCCTCCCATTAGAATACATGACATGCCAATGAGAGCTGGCCGTATACGGTCAACAAGGCTTTCCAGGTATCTTGTTATTTCACCCTGGGTATCTCTGAAAAATAATGCTGGAATGGACATGATAAATACCAGAGCCAGCAAAACAACCTGTTGAATTTCCGGTGTATGGCCTGAATAATAATTATATGAAATCAATTGCCATGTAGCCAAAGTTAGTAGAATAATTGCTGGCAGCAAGGTCATTCCATGAACCCGCTGAATTTTTATATTTTTCATCTCCTCCGAGATACTTCCACCCCCTTCAGTGCCTTGGCCAGCGGGTCCCTTGTGTCCCAGTCGATTATTCTGGCATAGCGGTTTAGTTCCGTGGTTAAAATATTTCTCTCGACCTCAAGAATTCTTGCAGCCATGTCCTTACTGGCAGAATCTTCCAGCATTGGACTTTCCAGCCTTATGGGTGATGGAGAAAGAACCACCACATCATAGCCCCTTGCGCATAAATCTCCTATAGTGGTGATTATCTTACGGTCAGTCAGCGAGCTAATTACGATTATCTGGCTCTCGAGTGGGAAATAACTTGTAACCATCCAGCCAATATTTTCAAATGGCAAAAGACCCATAGGCTTCACGTTCAACAAATGTTCGCTGAGCTTGTAAAATTGACGTTTACCAAAAGCAGGATACACCTCATCAATAATATCCCTGAGAACAATTAATCCGACACGATTCTTATCTGCTAAAATATGCTGGCTGATGGTGGATACTGCCCTTACCCCATGCTCCACCACCGAGTTTTCTATAAAACCAACATTGGCTTCAATTCGGGCATCCAGTATCAGAGTTACATCACCAGAGCATTCTGCTTCAAACTCATTTGTGATTATTTTGTCATATCTGGAAGTTGCCTTCCAGTTAATTTTCCGCATCTCATCGCCAGATACGTAATCGCGCATGCCGTAGAACTCGGTGCCAATGCCAACTCTTCGGGATTTAATCATGCCCACCCAATTGCGTGTCTTTCGAGGGGCAATTTTTACGCCCTTCAGAGGTTCCATTGTGGCAATTACTGAGAATTCGCTAGGTTCTTTCACCTTCACTTTCACTTTGTGAAGCCTGCCAGAATCCATAATATTCAATTCCATATTGTCCAGCAGATAACGGCCTCGCAATGGGCAGTCCAGTTCATAGGTGAATGATTCTTCATCTCCCTCGTCCAGGTTAATCAGCGCGCGATTATTTCCTTCCTTAAGTTTTACATAATCAGGTATATTATCCACAATCTCCAGAAGTTCGATTTTTGAGCCGGTATTTTTCACAATTACCTGGACTTCAATGGACTCGCCAGCCATGATACGGGTATCGGAAATTTTGCGCTGGACATCGAAGCTAGCTTCTGTTTCCTCCATGAACAGCGATAAAACTGCAAGATACAGCACAATTGGCAGGGACAGTGCTACAAATGTGCCACTGGCCAGGAACAGGCCTATTATAATGCAGAAAATCGCCGCTGTGGCAAACCAGAAACCTCTGGGGGAGCGCATTTTTCTCCTTTTTCAATTTATGCTCGAGCTTTGGGAACCGGAACTGTGGTCAGCACCTTATTTACAATTACTTCTGTTTTAATGCCCTTGATCCATGGATCTGGCTTCAGAATTAATCGATGGGCGAGAGCGGAAACCGCCACATCCTTCACATCATCCGGCAGAACAAAATCCCGACCTGATAATGCTGCCTTGGCCTGGGAAAGTTTCATGAGTGCCAGCGAGCCACGGGGGCTAGCGCCAACCTCTACCTGACCATGGTTTCGAGTTTCCCGAACTATGGAGACAATATAATTCTCAATATCATCATCCACATGAACCTCTTCGATTGCGGCCTGCATCTCCCGTATCTGAACAGGATTGGAAACCGGGTTTATTGTTACCTCATCTGTTTTCCTGGCCCTTCGACGGCGCAAAATTTCCTTCTCACCATCCTTGCTGGGGTAACCAATGCTGAGCCTCAGAAGGAATCTATCAATTTGAGCCTCTGGCAGCGGATAAGTTCCCTCATATTCGATTGGGTTCTGGGTTGCAACCACCATGAATGGGCCGGCAAGTTTGTGAGTATCGCCTTCTAAAGTTACCTGACATTCCTGCATGGCTTCCAGAAGCGCACTCTGGGTTTTTGGCGGTGCTCGATTTATCTCATCGGCCAGAAGTACATTGGTAAAAATCGGGCCTTTTCTCAACTCGAATTGGCTGGTGGAACGGTTCAGAATAAATGTTCCAGTAATATCTGCTGGCAGCAAATCTGGAGTGAACTGAACCCGCTTAAAATCGCAGCCGATTGCCCTTGAGAATGTATTTGCCATGAGGGTTTTGGCTAAGCCCGGAAAGTCCTCGAACAGCACATGCCCATTGGCAAGAAGTGCCAGCATCATCTGGTCTATTACTTCGTCCTTCTCAACGATGGCCTTGGCCACCTCATTCGTTATTCCCTTGCATGTTAGTGCTACTTGGTCTAGTTTCATACAATCTCCTCGATTCTATCAAGTATTACTTCAATCTCAGTCATGAACTGCTTACCACACTCGGCTGATTTGCCTTTCCCAGCAAACTGTGTCTCTTCCCAGCCCTTGGTTCCTCTTCTATTTTTTAGCAGGAACTTTTCCAGGATTTCATCACCAATTAATTCAGTATCTTCATTCTTCAGCTTAGTGAGAATTTCGTCGGCAGAAAGATCTCTGACCAATGCTAGTTTATTGATGATGTTTTCACATATTCTCTCGCGCATAAGCTGCTGGCTGTAAACGAAGCCCGCTGAACCGCGTTCAATTGCATCGGTGGTCTCTGTAAGCTGACCTGGAAATTCTGTCTGCACGTCATTCTTTTTCTCAAATACTCGTTTCTTCTGGGTTCCGCGCTTCATGAGATAAAGAGCCAGCACACCAAGGGCAGTAACAATTGCCAGTGTCAGTAACCAGCGCATACCGCCGCTGTAATTGGCAAAGAGCAGTATCAGAAGAACAGGCACTGTCCCAAAGATTATGATTGTAAGAACCAGAATGATAGCATTGCCAGCTGTGGCATCGCCCATTAGCAAGTACAGAATATCATCAAAGACATGTTTCTTGTCTTCCCGTTTTCGTTTCACCGATATGGAAGACTGGACAACACTACCCTCCATCTGGCTTATCCTCCTGGTTTTCTGTATTATCTTCTTCAGGCTGAATTTCTACAAGTTTGCCTTTCATTTCCTCAAGTGCAGATAAAGCCCGTTTACTGTCCTCATCTGTCATGGTATGGTCGCTGTACCTGGCCTCTTCAAATATTACTACTAAATTGTGAATTTGCTCATCGGGAACTGGCAAGGAATCTTTTGCTAATTTTTCAAACTCACGGGGAGTGAGATGTTCTTCCTCAACAACACCATACTTGGCCATGACCTTGCACATGTCTGTGTAGCAGCGAATGACTGTTGCCCGGGTGTCTGAACCACCAGCAAGTGCGTCAATTGTTCTCTGAAGGGTATCTGCAACCTCCTGTGTTTGCAGGTCCATATCAGAATAATCCAGCTTTGTGGAACGTTCCTTTGCGAACCTGGTTATGGTAATGAACGCAACCGCCCCGAATGCGAAAAAGAATGCGAAAATTCCAAATGTGGCAATTACCTTGATACTGTCAGGGGCAGCTGGAGCTGCAGTTCCATTGGCTACAGCTACATTACCGCCGCCCTCTACGAACTCAAAGGACTCGCCGCCACCGGTTATGCTGCTCTCTATATCATCATAGAAGTGTCCAAACCCAACAATAATCCCGCAAATTGCCAGGGCACTAATCATCTGGTAGAATAGATTTTTCCACTTTTTCTTATCTTTTGACTGGGTGAACGCAAAACCGCCGATTATGAATGTCAGAATAAGAAATCCAAGAAAGCCAAAATACACCCATCTTATGGCATCCACCATAGTCTTGCTGGCTGCGAAATTGCCACCCTGGTCCGAACTGCCGGAAATGAATTCAGGTACATTCTCACCACCGAGGTACAGATTTTCAAGATTGTAAATGATATTCCCCAAAGCAAAAACGAACAGCATTAGTAATAGAACAACGAAAAATTTACTAAACTGCTGGCTTCTGGATTCCATCTGGCAAATTATGTAGAGATAGATATAAAGGAATATTGGTACAGGCGCTTGTATTCTTTATAAAGGTTTTGAATGACAGGGCTTTGCACCTAAAGTTCTTGGATGAAAAAACAGGAGAGGAATATCCTGGATTTTTCACACCATAATTCAAGAATATGAAGTTTTTGAATACTTTAGGTGCAACACTGAATGACAGGTAATTAAACAAGTTACTTCTTCGGCACTTTCTTCCAATCGGCTAGGAACTTCTCAATCCCAATATCTGTAAGCGGATGTTTCACCATCAACTGAAGCAAATTCCACGGAACTGTGGCAATGTGTGCGCCTGCTTTTGCAGATTCAAGAACGTGAATAGGATTCCGGGTGCTGGCCACTATAATTTCCGTGTCAAAGGCATAGTTCTGGTAAATCTGCACAATGTCATGAACTATCTGAAGACCGTCATGTCCTGTATCATCAATTCTACCAACAAACGGGCTGACATAAGTTGCCCCTGCCTTGGCTGCCAGAAGTGCCTGGTTTGCTGAGAAAACCAGAGTAACATTGGTGTCAATTTCTCGGGCGGAAAATTCTTTCACAGCTTTCAGTCCCTCGGCAGTCATTGGAACTTTGATGTTTATATTTTCATGAATTTTTGTCAGTTCCCTTCCTTCCTTCACCATTCCTTTGGCATCCAGGCTCACAACTTCTGCGCTGATTGGACCGTCCACAATGGAGCAAATTTCCGTGACTACCTCTTTAAAGTCCCTTCCTTCCTTGGCAATCAGGCTTGGGTTTGTGGTAACTCCGTCAATAATTCCCCAGTCATTGGCTTCTCTTATTTGCTCAACATTTGCTGTGTCTAGAAATAATTTCATACTATCGCTTCCTCTTCAGGACATCATGTGCCCCGTCAACTATGTCATCAACTGTAAGTCCGTATTTCTGCATTAGCTCGTCAGATGAACCAGATTCTCCAAATGAATCTGGGATTCCGACCCTCTTCATTGGAACGTGGGCATTCTCTGCCAGCACAAGTGCCACTGCTGCGCCCATGCCTGTAACAACACTATGCTCCTCCACCGTAACTACTGCGCCAGTCTCCCTGGCTGCCTTTATCAAAGTGCGTTCGTCAAGTGGCTTGATTGTTGAAAGGTTGATTACCCTGGCATCAACATTATGTTTTGCCAGTTCCTCTGCGGCCTCGATACATTTTGCAACCATGATTCCTGTGCCTACCAGTGTTACGTCGAAGCCTTCCCGCATTGTTGTTGCCTTGCCGATTTCAAAGTCCTGGCATTCTTCAGAAGTTGTGCAAACAGGTACATTTGCCCTTCCAAGTCTTATGTAAACCGGGCCTTCATGGTCTGCTGCAGCCAGTACTGCTTTTTCTGTTTCTGGCGCATCTGCCGGAACAATAACTGTCATGTTTGGAAGTGCCCTCATAAGCGCAATATCCTCTATCATCTGATGCGTGGCCCCATCTCCGCCAACAGTGATACCTGCATGTGTTACTACAAGCTTAACATTTAATCTGGGATAGCACACGCTCTGTCGAATCTGATCGTAAACTCTTCCGGTGCCGAAAATCGCAAATGTGCTGGCATAGACCACCTTACCAGTGGTTGCCAGTCCTGCACAGGCACTTATCATGTTCTGCTCTGCAATTCCGAAATTATAATGTCTCTCAGGAAAATGCTTTGCAAAATCTGCAGTCTTTGTGGATGATGATACGTCTGCAGAGGCAACAACAACATCCTTGTGTGTGTTTCCCAGGGCAACCAGGGCCCTTGCAAATGCTGGTCTCTGTGGCTCAACTGGCCATTTTATTTTTGACATTCATCATCACCTCTCTTCGTTCGGTGCTGTTGAATAATCTTGCTTCTCTCGCTCATTCTGCATCTCGTAACTATCGTTTCGAGCTGTTGAATGTGCTCTCGTTGTTCGCTCATTCAATTCCCCTCCAATTCAGCCATTGCCTGATGATATTGTTCTTCGCTTGGGCATTTTCCGTGGAACCCTACCTGCCCTTCCATGAAGCTGACACCTTTGCCCTTCACTGTGTCGGCGATTATGACTGTGGGTATTTTCTTTTTCTTCTTGGCCTTGTGTAATGCATCCAGCAATTCGGGGAAATTATGCCCGTTTATCTCAATGACATTCCATCCAAATGCCTTCCACTTATCAGCAAGGGGTTCGATGCCCATTATCTTGTTTGTTGGACCGTCCAGCTGAAGTTTATTTCGGTCAACGATTGCCACAAGATTATCTGTCTTGAAGAATGATGCAGACATTGCCGCCTCCCAGCACTGGCCGCAATTGAGCTCACCATCGCCCAGCATCACATAGGTCATGTAGGATTTTTTATCCAGCTTCCCTGCAAGTGCCATTCCCAGGCCCATGCTGAGACCTTGGCCTTCACTGCCGGTTGATGCTTCCACACCGGGAGTTTTCCTCATGTCCGGGTGGCCCTGTAATCTTGAGCCAATAAGCCTGAGGGTCTTCAACTCTTCAATTGGAAAGTAACCAGTCTCTGCAAGACAGGCATAGAGCGCCGGAGCAGCATGGCCCTTGCTGAGAACAAATCTGTCACGGTCTGGCCACTTGATATTGTCTGGGTCATGTTCCATTATATCAAAGTACAATGCCACCATTACATCAGTGGCTGACAATGAACCACCAGGATGCCCTGAACCTGCATCGTAAATCATCTGTATGATATGCCTTCGAATAAGTCTGGCTGTTGTTTCAAGTTCCTGAATTTTCTCATGGGAATATTGCTCTACCATGGCCTCACGCCCCGTATAAGCCGGGTAAACAATTCACAGTTCATATTCCTTGCTATTGTATGGGAATAATTTTGTTGTAAAATTAGACAAATTAAGCCTATTAGTTAATATACAATAATGATATGCCCAAATCCTACCC
>JAGLQM010000040.1 GCA_023136815.1 Thermoplasmata archaeon | reverse complement strand
TTAATGAAATGCATCAAGGAGTTCCATGACCGGGTAAGCGTCGCACTGGGTACTGGCATATCCTTTGAGAATATACTGGCTCTTCAATCAAGAAAGGAACTTTCCAAGGCCAAGTATGAGGATGACTTTGACAAATATCTGGATGAGGTTATGAACCATCTTCATACTGAATGTAAATTATGGGAGGATGGGTCATGAAATTATTTGATATCAATTGCATAGTTTTTCATGTGATATCTGCTGTGAAACAGGAGGCCATAAAATGAGGATTGAATACCGTACCATAACCGATATTTCTGGACCCTTAGTGTTCATGGAGGCCACGGAATCAGTGGGATACGGTGAAGTGGTTGACATTCGTCTTTCGGACGGCTCTGTAAAGCGCGGTCAAGTTCTTGACACCTCCAAAGAGACAATTGTTGTCCAGGTATTCGAGGGAACCGTAGGAATAGACCATGAGGCAACTGTGAAATTTCTTGGGGAGAGCGTTAAAGTCAATCTCAGCAAGGAGATGATTGGTCGTATCCTCAGCGGTGCAGGAAAACCTATTGACAGAGGTCCACCAGTCCCTCCGGACAAGCGCCGGGAGGTTCTTGGAAGTCCCATTAATCCATATGCAAGAGCCAGACCCAAGAAATTCATTGAAACAGGAATCTCCACAATCGACGGCATGAACACCTTGGTCAGGGGTCAGAAACTGCCTATATTTTCAGGTAGTGGCCTGCCTCATAACAAGGTTGCCATGCAATTAGCTAGACAGGCGAAGGTTGTTGGCGAGGTGGAAGAATTTGCAGTGGTCTTCGCAGCAATGGGTATTACTTCCGAAGAAGCCCAGATTTTCATGAATGATTTCGAACGCACTGGAGCCCTGAAGCGCGCAGTGGTGTTTCTGAATCTGGCCAATGACCCTGCCATTGAAAGATTGATCACACCGAAGATAGCACTCACAACCGCAGAGTATCTGGCCTTCGAACTTGACATGCATGTTCTTGTAATTCTCACAGACATGACCAATTATTGCGAATCCCTGCGTCAGATAGGTGCTGCCAGAGAGGAGGTTCCAGGCAGGCGTGGTTATCCAGGTTATATGTACACAGATTTGGCAATGATATACGAGCGTGCCGGGAGAATAAAGGGCAAGAAAGGGTCCATCACTCAAATTCCAATCATTTCAATGCCAGATGATGATATCACCCACCCGATTCCTGATCTGAGTGCCTACATTACCGAGGGCCAGCTTATTGTTTCCAGGGAATTACACAGAAAGGCAATTTACCCGCCAATCGATATTTCACCATCACTGTCCAGACTAATGAACGCTGGCATCGGAAAGGATATGACCAGAGACGATCACAGCCAGGTATCCAGTCAATGTTATGCGGCCTATGCAGAAGGTCGAGAATTACGAGACCTTGTGGCAATCGTTGGTAAAGACGCATTATCTGACAGAGATGTCTCACTCCTAAATTTTGCAGATGATTTCGAGAATCGATTTGTACGACAGCGGGAGGAGGAGGACCGTTCGATAACTATCACCCTGGAACTTGCCTGGGACATGCTGAGCAAGCTGCCAGATGATCTGCTCACAAAAATAGATACCCAGACAATCAAGAAATATCATCCAAAATATCGGGGTGAGAACAGTAAATGATGGATTACAAACCCACCCGTTCGGAGTTGCTGGCCGTAAAAAAGAAAAAGAAATTCGCCGAGAAGGGCCATACCCTGTTGAAGAAGAAACGAGATGGGCTGATAATGAGTTTTTTTGAGGTGCTGGATGATACAAAATCAGTCCGCCAGGAACTTCAGAAGATACTGAAGATTGCTGAAGAAAAGCTGGGCATTGCGGTTGCAGTGGAGGGAACCTTTGCTATTCGTTCAGCAGCTTTTGCCAGAAAGGACGGTCCAGATATTAAAATCAGCAGGAAAAATCTCATGGGAGTTGTTGTGCCAGTGATTTCTGCAAGTAATGTTAAGAAACGGCTGGACCAACGGGGTTATGGTGTTATCGGAACCTCAAACAGAATTGACGAGGCATCAAAGGTCTACGAGGAACTGGTGGAAGCCATAATCAAGGTCGCCGAGAAGGAAACTATAATGAAGAAACTACTGGACGAAATAGAGGGAACCAGACGGCGTGTCAATGCTCTGGAATACAGAATTTTACCGGAACTAGAAAAAATTGAAACTGCCATAACCATGCGGCTGGAAGAATTGGAGCGCGAAAATATCTTCCGTCTGAAACGGTTCAAGAAATTGAGCTCTGAAGAAACAGAGGTAGCGGTCTAATTATTCTCATACAAGTTCATACTTACAGAATGTCAAAGTTAGGTTGGATGTGAAACAATGAACGTAACACAATTGCATTCAGGATAAACAAAATTGAAAATAGATTCTTCAGGCTCCAATATCCCCGTCCAATTGCCTGCGGGCATCCTTCTGCATGACCAGTTCCTCTTCCCACTGGTCCAATGTATCAAGGGTTTCTTTTAACTGGCGGAGGCAGTCAATGCAGACCCACCGTTTTCCTACAATCTTGCCAGGCGTCTTTCTATAACAGATGGAATTACACATCCAACAGATGTTCATTTCTTTTGTGCGGTGCTCGGCATAGGCTTCCATCTTCCTGCCTTCGACTATTGATTCGATAACCATTCTGCGCCTTGCACTCTCGGTTTCGGTCTGTCCTGACATGCTGCTCCTGAATCATGTAATGAATAGTGATATTTAGGGATTTGGATGAATCAGGCGTTGCACCTAAAAGACAGAAACAAAAATAAGATTGAAAATTCTGGGATTTATCCCAAATTTGACATTTAAACCAAATTATGTTTGTCAAATCTGCGTCTATCCCAACTTTGACGAATATTTAGACATCAATTGTCAAAGTTATGATTTAAGGGCAACGCCCATCCGATGCCAAAATTCTTAAATGTGATTGCCTTTACTGGCTCACTTCACTTGCCCGGATAGGGTAGCTAGGATATCCTAAAAGCTTGCGGAGCTTTCGACCCGAGTTCGAACCGAAAGTGAACGTCACGCAATATCGTTCACTGAGACATGGCCAAATTTCGAAAAAAGTAGGCCAGTGTCCGAAAATTACGCTGTAATTATCGGATAATCATGCTCTTTCGTTGAAAATCTCGGTCCGGGCGTACTTTCTTTTTTGAATCACTGAAAAGCAGACTCATTATTCGAAACAAAGAGCCTACAATAATATTTAATATGTCCAGAATCATGTAAGATTGTGAGAACATGAGGCGAAGCAGGAAAGAAGAATCCGTTGAAACATGCCATATATCTGGTTGTGATGAAGCTGGCGAACGCTCAATGCCCAGGAAGAAGGTCAAGGATGCCCTGGAAAAGAAGATGGAAGGAGAGGGTAAAAGAACCCAGCTCTGCAAAACACATTACCGTGAGTACAAAAAGGCCACCAAGGTAGAGAGAAAATTGGAACAACTCAGACGGTGATGTCCACTGGCGATGAAAAAGATCAAGAGCGGAATTTATGGACTTAACAACTTGCTGGATGGCGGAATCAATCAGAATACAGTGACAGCAGTGATTGGTTCTTCAGGTGCGGGAAAGACCACTTTTGCCACCTATTTCCTCAAGCGGGGCGTGGAACAGGGCGAGGATGGAATTTTCATAACGTTGGATGAGGAGCCCAAGCAAATAATTAAAGAGGTCATAGAGATGGGATGGCCCGAAATCGAGGATTATATTGACGAGGGGTCAATGGTCTTTGTTGATGCTGGTGGAAAGCAATTCTCAGATTTTATCAAAACCGAACTGGCTGGCTTCGTGGACGAGTGGCGAGGCTACAATGCCAGAATAGTTATTGACCCACTTACGCCGGTCCTCTGGTCAGCACAACACAAATATGAGCAGCGTGATTTGGTTTCTTTCCTTTTGAGGGAAAACAGGAAGATAGGCACAGTGGTATGCACTCTGGAGGAACACAGTGTCATGGGAGACTTATCTGGCCCGGATTTAGTAATTCCGATGTATCTGGCAGATAATGTCATTCACCTGCGATACAAGAGCCATGAGAGTCCAGAACTCCGGGACATGAAGATAATCAAGTGCCGAAGTTCAAGGCACAGTCATTTCTGGCATTCCTACAAGATAGTCAGAGGAAGTGGCCTGATAGTTCAGGAAGCAGATCTGGCCAAGGAGATGCCAAGCAAAATGGTGAACCTCAAAACAAGAATGGAAAGAGCACTGGCTAATATGTCAAAAGATAAAAAGATAAATCTTACACCAGAGATCAACAAGAGCATTCAGAGAACCGTTGAGATGCTTTCCCAGGAAGATATTGGGCCACTGGATCCTGATTATATTTTGAGACAAATCCTCACAGAGTATGACCTGATCGAGGATTGATGGTGGACAAATCAAAAAACATATTATTGGATTTGTTCGAGAAATGTCTATTAGAAAATATTAGGAGAAAACCGAATGCCAAAGCTCGGAGATGCACTGAAGAAGGCAGTGGAAGTAAAACCCCAGGAAGAGGAAGACGTGTCCAGGGTCAGACCTTCAAGTGCACTCATGAATGCCAACCGAAGGAAAATTTTTCAATATCTGCTCGAACGGCCCTGCACCAGCACTGGCCAGATAGCAAAAGCACTTGAACTGTCAAGATCGACAATATCATGGCATTTAGACTATCTTGTGAAAGCAGGATATGTGGATTCCCATGTTGATAGCAAGAAAAAAATATTCTGTCCTTCTGGCCTCATCTCAAAAAAATGTATAGTGGTATTTTCACTTCTCAATCAGCCCGCCATCCTGTCAATCTACAGGACGATAGTCAGGGAACCTGGCCAGGATCATGGGATGCTCAGAGAGAAAGTTGAATATTCCCACAGCCATATTTCCGAGATACTTAAAAAAATGCTGGCAGTTGGTCTTATCTCCTCTATAAGAGACGGCAGGCATGTACGGTATTTTCCCACTGATGGATATTTCCAGATTGTGAATGAGGATATTTCATCCCAGAAGGAATTCCTGAGAAAACTCATAATAAAGATGAATGCAGAACACCTCAGACCAGAAGTCAATGAACTGAAAGGGGGCGGTATTAATATACTGTTTAAGGTTCCTGGCCAGATTGCAAGAATTGAGATTCCATATCATCCTTTAAAAACTCTTATTTTGACAGAATAATTTCACAAAAATATGTTATAGTCATAGATATAGAAAAGAATATATACTCATTAAATATGAATAGAAAGTTCATATATATCCAACAATAATAAGATAGATATACTGTTTAACATTAAAAAATAGAAGGACGTTGCAAAATTATGGCATCTAACAAGAAGCGCTTTACCGAGGATTTCATGGCCAAGTGGGATAAGTCATCCGACTCTGATGAGCCAATAGATCCAAAAGCGGAACTTTCGAGACTGAGGAAGCTCCTGCAGAAGGACCCTCTGAATCCAAAACACTGGTTCGAGTATGGACAAGTTCATCTTTCGCTCGATAATTCAGAGGAGGCATGGGCATCATTCGCCAGGGCAGAAAGCCTGGGAGCAAATCAACCAAATTTGTTCCTGGCTTTGGCATTGAGCCAGACTCTCAGGGGAAAGGCTAAGGAGGCATCAGAAAGATACTTTCAGACATTGAGGGCACAGTGTGAAGACTTGGGTGATCCGTATATTGAAACACTGACCACCCAATACACCATTGAGGACATAATGGATGACATAGTCCGTGAGGGCTTCATACGTCCCGAAGAACATCTGAAAGCAAAGGCACTGGCGGACCTGAAGGAAGTGCCTGGCATCGGTAACCTCAAGGCCCAGGCCCTGTATGAAGCTGGTTTTAGAAACGTTGAAGATCTGGTAGAGGCAACTGTTGATGAACTGGCTGAAATAGAAGGCCTGGGCATGAAATCCGCCCAGAAGATAAAGATTATTTTGACATTCCAGGGCAGGCTGGACACAAAGAGCATTGAGCATCTGGAAGTTGAATTGCCAACCGATGAAGATGAGGAAGAGTTCCAGTGTCCTTTGTGCTCAACCATATTGAGCGTGGAAGAGAAGGTCTGCTATGAATGTGGAATGCAATTTGATGAGCAGGATGCTGTCCATGCAGAAGAAGAACTGGATTCAGAACGTACCAGATTAGAGGATTTAACACAACAAAATCCAAATGATATTGATAGTCTTTATGCACTTGCTAATATTCAATTCAAACTTGGCCAATTAGACGAGGCCATGCAATCACTAAACGGGGTAACCAGAATAAATATGAATCATCCTGGTGTCTGGGCCCTGAAGGCAGATATATTCACCAAGCAGGGAGAACATGAAAAGGCAGTCAATTGTTACAAACGGGCTGCGGAAATTGGCCCAATGCCAGAAAAGGCTGTGGTGACAAAGGCAGATGAGCTTCTTGACGAACTGGAAGACCTTGTCACTGAAGATGAAAAAATTGACCCGAAGATTCAGGAACTTGCCAAAAAGAAATCAGCAATAACCGAAGAAGAGGATGAGATGCTGGAATCCCTCATGGGGGATCTGGGAGTTGATGAAAACAAGCTGAAGGACGAGCTCTGGGGTCTTGATGAGATGCTGGAGCTTGAGGATGATATATCATTGGACGAGCTCATAACCGAAGATGACATTCTGGAAGAAATCGGCACTCTGGAAGCGCCTGTCATTGATGCAGACGAACAGAAAAGATTGGACCGATGCAGCAAAATGTTGAACGCTGCCAAAATTATGCCAGAGGACAAGGCAAAGCTGGAGCTCCTTGTTCCAACTGGCATTAGTGCCGCTGACTTCACATCAGAGATAAAGGAAGCCCTTGACAGAAAACGCTTGATTGAAACTGCCGCTGAAGATTTCACATCAGAGGATAAGGAATTCGACTTCAAGGATGACCTAATGGCCGAACTAACATCTCTAGGTGACTCTCTGGAAATCGATGACATAGCCGAGCTTGAGGCTGAGATCATTGCAGACTCTACACTAGACGAATTAGATGAGTTAGCCCTCCTAGCAAAAGAGGCCGAGACTGATGTGAAAAAAGATCTAAGAAGACCGGCAGCCAGCTCTGCTTTGGGTCAGAAAGCCCAAAGCAGCCCTCTCCCAGGAAAGACCAATGGCCTGACAAACGGATTGACCAATGGCCTGGGTAAGACAAATGGTTTGACAAACGGTCTTACAAACGGATTAACCAATGGCCTGACAAACGGTCTTACTAAAAATGATAAAGGTAGAATCAATGGAATGGTCAATGGAAATGG
>JAGLQM010000004.1 GCA_023136815.1 Thermoplasmata archaeon | reverse complement strand
GTGTTCTTGACCCGCTACAATAAAGTGTCAAAAATAGGATTAGACTGATTCATCGTAGTTAGGGACAACGTTCTATCACAATCTTTATCTATTACGAAATTGTACAGTCGCTCAATGGTAGATGACGTCATCAAGGTTAAGGATCTTGTGAAGGTTTACGGTGATCTAAGGGCAGTTGACACCATAACCTTCGATGTTGAGAAAGGAGAAGTATTCGCTTTCCTGGGGCCAAATGGCGCAGGCAAAACCACAACACTGGAAATGATAGAAACTCTCCGCACTCCTACATCCGGCTCAATCGAAATTCTGGGTATGGACGTTCACAAGGGAAGGGCGGAGATACTCAAACGTATCGGCATTCTGCCGCAGGATTTTTCATCATTTGACCGTCTCACAATTGAGGAGACAATCAGGTATTATGGTGATTTATTTTCCACAGATTGTGACATTGAAAAACTCATAAAACTTGTTAATCTGGAGGAGCACCGTAAACAGCTTTACATGAATCTCTCCGGCGGTTTGAAACAGAGGGTTGGGATTGCAGTTTCTCTGGTGAACAATCCTGAAATTGTTTTTCTTGATGAACCAACCACTGGTCTTGATCCCAGGGCAAGACATGATGTATGGGACGTAATCAGTGGCCTCAGAGCATAGGGAAAAACAATCTTTCTGACAACACATTACATGGAAGAGGCGGAAGTCTTGGCTGATTATATTGCAATCATCTCCAAGGGAAAAATCATTGCCTATGGCACCACAAACGAACTCATAGACAAGCATTTCAAGAGAATCAATGTGAAAATAAAGGGAGCCAATGAAGATGTCAGCCAGATAGCCAGGGAGATGGACATGCCAGTAAAATCAATAGAGAATGGTAATGTCACTGTCGAGGCTGCAGATAATGACCAAATTATTGAATTTCTTAATAATCTGAAATTAAAAAACGTATCTTACCTAAGCATGGACATACGCAAGCCAAATCTTGAGGAATTGTTCCTTGCACTTACTGGTGAGACACTCACAAATCAGAGAGATGATGCCGAATGAATCTCAAAAGAGTGCTTGCCAACTTAACTGTTCACATTAAACAGTTCTTCAGGGAAAAGAGTACCATCTTCTTCGTGCTGCTGTTCCCAATTTTGCTGATGCTTCTGTTCGGAGCCATCTTTTCAGGTGTGGATGACATAACATATCAATTGCCAGTACAGGATCATGATGGCGGATACTGGTCCAATCATTTCATAGACGGCATGAATGATTCTGGTGTCTTTGAAATTATAGTTGTGGATGTAAGCAAGAATCCCAATGAATATCTCAACTCATCAGGCCATAATACTATGCTTGTGATACCAGCTGGCTTCTCTGAACAAATAAACAATACCGAAACCACCTATCATTATCTGGGGCAGGCCCTCACTGCAACATCAGAGGCAATGAATCACACAATCATGGTTCTAAATGGCTCGGTTGATTCAATAGCCTATAGCCAGTCATCCCTGAACTATTCAACCGAGGCAATGGATTATCTGGTACAGGCAACCAACCTTTCATCGCCGAATTCCATGGGATTAACCCTTCAGGCACTGGGGAGTACAGGCAATGCTCTGAATTATACTGGCATGAGCCTGGGTTCAACAGGCGAATCCTTGAACTACTCCAATCTGGCACTCATGGAACTGGGCAATGCTCTGAACTACACTGTCCAGGCAATGACCTATGAGATTGAAGCACATCCTGCGCTAAATCTTTCTATTTACTATGATCCGACGGAATCTTCGGCCCAGACCAAGGTGCAAATTATCCGTTCAATGATCGATGGCCTCAACAAAGGACTCAGTGGTGCCAAGGATATTATCTTGATTGAGGCTAATGATGTCACCTCGGAGAAATTCAATTTTATTGATTTCTTTGCGCCGGGCATAATAGCAATGTCTGTCATGTCCAGTGCCCTTTTCGGAACCGTTGGAATGAACACTGAGCTCAGGCAGAAAGGTATCCTGAAAAAGCTGGCTACAACCCCATTGACCAGAAGTGAATGGCTTATTTCTAACATATTGTACCAGATGTTCATGGCAATGCTATCCACCGCATGTATTCTGGCTGTTGGAATGGGTATATTCGGACTTCGGCCACACATAAACATCTTCATGTTCATCTTCATTCTGCTGAATGTGTTTGCTTTTGCTGGTATAGGAATGCTCATAACCCGGTTCGTGAAGGAAGCAGAATCCGCCCAGGCAGCTGCAAATGCAGTAATGTTTCCAATGATGTTCCTCTCAGGCACATTCTTCCAGCTTGAGATGATGCCAGACTTCCTGCAAACCCTGGCCAAATTCTTACCGCTCTACTATGTGAACGAGGGCCTCAGGGCAGCAATGATTTCACTGGATATGGATATTATCCTGGAGTGTGCAATTGTCATAGGCATATTTGGATTGGCTGTGTTCATTTTAGGTGTTCTTTTGACTTCCTGGAAAGAAGAATAATAATCTTTCCCGACCGCCAGCAATTAGCCATCCCAGATAGATTATTCCAAGGAACGTCGGAATGTATAGCACCGAAATCCACCACTGGCCCATGACATAGTACGGCCCATCTCCATTGTATTTCTCATATGGTTCTGGCACATCATCTGCATCCCAAAAAAATCCGTTACCCACTACCTCTGCCAGGGAATGATAACCATGGCCAGCATAGCCTTTGTCCTCATACAATTGGGTCTGGCCCCAGTATCCGCATGGATAGATATTCGCAAACATCAGTACAATCATCAGTATTGTACAAATCACAGAGGCAATGGTATAGCCTATTCGTATTGATTTTACCATAATTATTCCTCCTTGCTCATGTTACTGGGTATCCCAGGATTAAACCTGCAAGTTTCTTCCTTCCTGATTTCTTTTTTGCTTTCAATTACTCACCGGTACAGGATATTTCTAGAAATCGTTTATAAATAGATTGGTATGGGTTTTTGTATGGTATTTAAACTGATTGGTATGGCTCTTTGTGAAACAATTAGAAATCATTATATCGGAAAAGAGTATCCAGCGGACATTCAGGCTATTAAGTTTGATATTTATACTCAGTCGCAACTCGCACAACCTTACGACCGAAACACTAGCGTGTTTCTTCACTGCGAGGAACGCTCGCGTTCCTCTTGCCTCGTTGTGCGGAGCACAACTCGGGCCCATGGGCTAGCTTGGCCTATACTTGTAGCTTTGGGAGCTATAGACCCCGGTTCAAATCCGGGTGGGCCCATCAATATTTCACAAATTAACCAATAGCGTAGCTAATAGAAAATTGGTGGGGCCAGCTGGATTTAAGATGCAAATTTGCGGTCTAATTCGAAAACAAGTTTTCTCATCTCACCTGAATGCTATAAACTTACGTCATATGTTTCGTGAAACACAAAGTGGTTCACGTTAATTCGCAAATTCGCTCATTTCCCACCGGGCCGCACATACCGTTCGTACCAGTCAACAACATCTTCTTCAACATCTGGAACTTCATCCTCTTCCCGACGCATACGTTTGCCCAGTTCGGCAGAATAGGCCTTCATGGTATGCCAGGCATTCGAATCTCCAACTAATTCCTTCATGATAAACTCATCTTTCCTGCGGCGCATCCTGGCTGCTGCAATGAGCTGTCCGTCCTTTATCACTATCCACGAAGTACCGATTCCAAAACTCTTCTGGACAAAAGGAAGAAGATAGAATCCCAGGCGATCCCTTTCGGTGATGACCACCTGAAACGTTGCAGGTTTTTTGATGAACTGGCCCATATCCTCTTTCACTATCCAATGAAGGCTGTCCGAACTTTCAAGGAAATAGCCCTTGGTGAGAAAATCATCCAGCTCCAGCTGGTCAAGAATACTGCGAAGTTCGAACATGCGAAATTGACCTTTAATGTACATGGCAAGATGTTCTGCACTGAATATGCCGAATTGCTTGAAGATGCTCTTGATGACCTCTTTCCTGGCAGTATCCTTGTCCATGCTGGTCTCCGGTCCCTGGGTATAGCGGTTCTGGGCATCCCGAAGAATATGCAAAGAGCCGCTAAGCCGCTGCTTCGCATCCTGTGAGCTTTGATACCCCAGCGGGGAGTTATCAATAACTTCCTTCCACTTTACCGGGCCTCTCTCCTTTATCATCTGCAAAACAATATTCATGTTCTTATCTGGCTTAACTGCAAGGGCGGCCTTCTGAAGTGCAATTTCCTCGGGAAGTGCATACGTAAGAACTTTCGGAATCAGTTGGCCGTATCCGACAATATCCCGTTTATGGAGCGATTTTAGTGGGACAGTGGTTTTGCAGCGAAGGCTGGCTGCCTCATCTGATCTGAACCCGCCAAGTACCTTCAAGCCCTCATGGATGCTGTGAAATCTGCGGTTTGGCATTACATGGTTCTTCCATACTGCATAGCTGATGAACTGGCTTTCATTAACTACGGTATCTACCACGTTTCCCTTCACCAGCCAGTCCCGAACCCGAATGTAGCCCTGGTTTTCGAAAATCTGGATTATATCGGGCTCAAGGTCTGGTACATCGCTTCCAATGACGTTCTTAATCCTGATGACATCCATGAGGTTCTTCCTGTAATAAATTGAAAAAGTATCCAATGCTCTCAATACATCTGGCAGTGCTGAAACTTCATCCAAAATCATCTGACGGATGTCAATGCATCCACTCATCTCCCACATCTCCATCATACCGATGAGCCTGGCTCCCTGAAAAATAGGGAAGTACCAGGCATCTCCGAATCGGCGGCGTAACTCCACCCGATGGGGCTGAACCAGGGGATCATAAAGCGTTAAGATTTGAACATCATTTGATTCCTCAGTAGGCATTGATTTCAAGGCAGCCAGTTCTTCCGCCGGAAGTAATAATTTTGTATTACTGCCCTCTGCAATTTGTATTTCTAAAATCTTGCCGCTAGCTATATCCTGCTCAAGGACAGTTTTAACATGGCGTATTGAAAAGCCTGTCGCATAGGCCAGTGAACGTAATGCAATAGGCGCATAGGCCTTCAGTGTGATTCTGATTATTTTCTCGACTGCCTTATCTTTATTTTCTGGCACTGGTTCCATATCTAGCGTTTGATAATGATTGGTGGAAGACCAGCTTTCCCTGTCTGTGAATCTTCTGATTATGAACATGTTCCGGTCCAGCTTTTCCATTAATTCCTTGGCCTTAACAGATGGAATTTCAGCCTTTTTGCCAATGGAAATCATGTCAATTCCCGGGTTCGCCTTAATTATGTTTAGGAGTCTAGCCTCAGCATCATTAAGATTTTCCCGACGGTAAGCATCAATATACATCTGCGTATCTTTCTTTCGAACATAACAAACACTGCCGTCCTTAAACCGGCCATGTAGCACATCACCATTCTTTCTGAGCTTCAGCCACTTGGTGTAAAGGGCTGGTTTTCCACGAGCCAGTAAGTCCTGTGGCATCCAGACCACGCCATACCTGTCAAAATAATCGTCGATTTTATTAATCTTACGGCAATGCTTTGCCAGTTGGTAATTTTCAACCTGGGGCTGCAGGATAATATCCTCTTTCCCGCCGCCCTGAAGCTCCATCCGGTCTGCTGTAAGTAAAAACTGTAAATCTGGCTCGGTAAAAGAACCACTGGAGAGAATACCTCGAGATTCCAGTTCTGCCAGTAAATCGGATAACAAGTTCTTATCCAGTGCCAAATCATAAGCTAGCTCGTCCATTGTCAGCGGTGCGAAGTGTTCCAGATGTCTTGTTAGCATTTTTCCCATGAAACGCTTGCCAGGTTTTTTTGGTTTAACCTCACGAATGCCCCATGTCACATTACCTTTTTTATCCTGACCGGCCCGTTCCACCAGATAAGCACGTTCCAATGTTCCAAGGTCACGGCGAACTTTTCTTGCATCTGCCTCCAGAGTTTTCGACAGGGCCAGGGAGGTTTTTGGTTTTTCTCTTAACGCATTAAGAATTGCCTTTCCTGCATCATCCGGCTTCTTGCCAGTACTGTAAATTCCAGCCATATCTTCCAGTTCATCAGGGTTTGCCCAGAGGCTTCTTCCAGCCCATATTGAAGCAACATGGCCAGACTCGATAAGCTGGCCTGCCATTGCTGCAAGTTCATCTTCAGGTAATTCGGAAAAATCATAAATACTGGCACTTTTTCTTGTGAAAAACTCCAGTGGTCCAACCTGGGTCAGTATCTTGGGGATATGTTCAGACCTGGCTATATTCGGCCATTTATCGGCAAAATGCTGACTCAATATTTCAAGGTCAAATTCCGGCTCCAGGGCTTTATCACCGCCTACCCGCATGAGCACCTTGCGATGAAGTTCCTTCAGTAAAGCTGAACGATCGTGCATCAGCACAATATCAGACATGCCAACCAGCACGATATTATGGGCAAATGGGGACGGAACGTCAGAAACACTGGCATGGTTTACCTTGATATTTCCATCCTCTATTCCTTGAAGTATTTGTTTTGCACCAGTAATATTCATTGCCTCATTGAGGATCTCGTTCATGGTTTCGCGCACTATTGGAAAATTATCCCGGTCTTCCAGTGCCCGTAAAACTTTCTGGCTCCGCTGCATCTGGCGGCCTACTGGCACTTCTCTACCCTGATAATTTCTGAGGATCATGAAACCACGGGTACTGCAATGCCTGAAACGCTGCTTGAACAACTCGGTATCACGAATTGCTTCCTCCAAAAGTTTTACTATATTATTCTGGGTAACCAGCTTTTCCAACCCTTCGAGTTTTATGCGGCGAGGAACCGTAAGCATGAAGCAGTCGTCGCTGACAGTGATTGAAACATTGCAATGGAATTTATTGGAAATGGCCATAGCATAGGCCCGGGCCAGTGCATCGTTTGTACGGCGGCCAAAACAGTAATGGAAAATGATATTCAAGTTTCCTTTCGGATCAAGATATCCCTCCATTAGCAGATTAGTATCAGATGGAACATTCCCATTGAATGCAACCTGTTCTGTTATGTAGGATAAAATGGATTTTACACCACCCCGATCCAACGGGTAAGTTTTTCTCAACCATTCCCCAATGTCCTTACCCTGGGCGGCTAATTGCCCCATCTGACCTCTGAATTGACCTATTGCAACCGATAGGTCAAAGCTGCGAGGCATCATCTCCCCGGTCCAGGATGGTATTGTGGGCCTCCGACCGGTAGCAGGTTTGACAAAAATGCTCATTCCCATTGCCTTGGTGAATTCATATGATTTACCGCCGAGAACAAATACATCACCAGGCGAAAGTTTTTCAACGAACCCTTCGGAAAGCTCCCCCAGGCGGCCACCAGAATCCGAATACACCTTGTAATTTGCTTCTTCAGGAATAGTGCCGCTATTGAGATAATAAATAAGACGGCTTGAACGCTTTCTTCCGAACTCCTGCGTATCATCATCCAGCCATATTTTCGAGTAAACATGAGGCATGTCCCGGCTGGCCAGATAATGCACCACAGACAGGAAATCAGCTTTTGATAGTTCATGAAAGCTATATGATTTCCGAATTACATCATAGGCCTCGTCAACACGCCATACCTTTTCCAGGGACATACCAACAATTGTTTGGGAGAGAACATCCAGCGAATTCTTCGGCAGGTCCACCCGGTCAATATAATTCTCGCTTGCCTTCTTGGCCAGCACGGCACATTCCATCAAATCATCATTATCGAATGCGATAAGTTTTCCGCGGCTTACTTCGCCGTAACCGTGGCCTGACCGTCCGATGCGTTGAAGGCCTTTGGCAATGGATTTTGGAGAACCGATCTGGCATACCATGTCAATGCTGCCGATGTCAATACCCAGTTCAAGGCTGGTACTGGAAACTGCTGCCTTTAACTCGCCTCGCTTCAGCCGGTCCTCTACATCAAGACGTGTCTCCCTGGCCAAACTGCCGTGATGCGCAGCAATATTTTCAACACCCAGTTCGCTGAGTTTAAGCAGAACATTCTCGGTTCCGCTGCGAGTATTGGTGAACACCAGCGTGGTGGTATTTTCCATTACTATATCTCGAAGTGTTTCATAGAGTCTGGCATTGATTATTTCGAATGGCATGGACGTCATGTCTTCCACTGGTGTCATGACTGTAACTTCGATCTGCTTATTGCTATCAACTTCAACAAGTCTTACTGGCCGCAGTTTATCATCATCGTCATAGCCAGATAGATACTTGGCAATTTCTTCGATTGGAGCCTGGGTCGCAGAAAGCCCAATTCTGGTTGCCTGGCCATCCAGATGGCTCTGCAACCGTTCCAGATTCACAGAAAGTTGAACTCCACGCTTGGAATTGCAGATGTCGTGGATTTCATCCATTATGAGCCACTCGGTTGTGTAGAGTGCCTGGCTGAATTTCGGTGTTGAGAGAATAATAGCCAATGACTCGGGTGTTGTGATAAGAATGTGAGGGGGTTTCTTCGCCATTTTCTGTCGTTCATAGTTGGTTGTGTCACCAGATCGGACTGCTACACGTATCTTGGGTTTCATGATGCCTTTTTTTTCAGCCAATTCTTCAAGCTCCGCCAATGGCTGCTTGAGATTCTTGTTTATATCATTGGCCAAGGCCTTCAGCGGAGAGACATATACACAGTATATCCTGTCCTCCAGCTGGTCATTCTCCTGTTTGTTCAGAAGCTCATTGATTATGCTCAGGAACGCGGTCAGTGTTTTACCGGAGCCAGTGGGCGAAGATATCAATACATTATGGCGTTTGTGAATGATAGGGACAGCATAGGCCTGGGGTTCGGTCAGCCCTTCAAAACGAGTATCGAACCACTCCCTGACAAGGGGCAGCATTTGCTTTAAGACTTCGTCCTTGGAATGTTTTTTTCTTACTCTTCTTATCATTACACGGATACTCCTGGCGATGAATCAAAGGTTATAGGGGTGTCCTGATAATAAAGCTACGCCTCCGCAATCCGCTTTCTTTACAAAGTTCGATTGCGGGCCTTTTAATATTCTAAAAAAATATTGCTTTCAGTCATATCAAGTCGGGTACTTGTTATATGGATATTTGCTCCGTACCCAACAATTGTTTGTACATCAATGTGAGCAGTATGGCATTTGATTTAACTTAAAAATTCTCACATGCCATTGTCGAATTCTCAGTTTAAACAACTATGTGAAACGAATGCAACGTTCTTTGTTCTTACGAGGACAATTATAAAAACTCAGACCCTATATCCTTTATTAGCGATAATTAAACTAGACCCTAAAATCAGTTCAATGTTTGTATCAACCTGTTCAATGTTTGTATCAAAAGGGGTTTAAAAGAGAAGCCGCAATTCTGTCATTAGTGATAAAATGAAAAAACTCGTGGCAATGATAATCGCGTTTGCAATGTTGACCGCAATCCCACTGGGAGTGATTGCCCAGGAGAATGATACTGTATCCGTTGATGACATGGCATATTATGATCCATATTATTTCTGGCCGGAGCCAGGTGGATTTGATTATTCAAATGGCACAGCTGATGGAACCTATGTTGATTTTGAACTTGATGAAGAAAGTGGTACAGTATCTGATTATACTGTAACACTAATAGATTACATTAATTTCTATTCACTGGTATCTTATGATGATGGCATGCCTGAATTTAGGCCAGATGATCCAGCAGAGATGCCTGAGCCAGAGGAAAAAATATTCACATTATTCGATACCATAGAAGTAGAGAATTTCGTGGCAAACGGCCATCCAGCTAATTTCGGCGAGAGATTTATCTTCCTTGGAGAGAATATGATGATGGATTTCTATGACTGTGAGTATGCCAGTGCATCATATCAGTTCGGCACCGAGAACGGCACAATGACCATTAAAGTAGCCGAGGGTCTGGAAATTTCCGAAGACCCCTATTACTGGGATTTGTACGAATGGGACCAGGAAGGACTGGAGGAATGGGAAGATTGGGAAGATGACCAATATGAGGGAACGGACCCAATGCCCATAGATGAAATCCCAGAAGATGGCATAGCAATAGAGGATATGCAGATGATGGGCACCCCATATTTCTGGAGTTGGGAAGAGGTCTGGCTCACCGGTGATAATTTCACATGTTCAGTATGGGTTGACCGTGGCAGCATTGACATTGACAAGGTAAATAACACACTCACCATCAATACCTACAAGAATGCCTGGGTAAGCTTTTCAGCCTGGCTGGATATGCCCTATTGCTACGAATACGTCGATGAAGAATGGTATAATGACCTTGAATATGATGACCGCGGAATAATCGAAACAGCAGTGGAAGAAGGATTGCTGGCTGCTATGGGCTATCTCATGGTGGATGAAGAATCAGGCGAAGACTGGAGCAATGCAAGTACCTTCAATGACCCCAGTTTCCAGATGGAATTCACTAATATAGAAGACAATTGCTTTGATGTGGAAGTTGAATCCTCTATCCATGAGGGCCGAATAGTGTCCATAAATGTTAACGAAGGCGCGCTTGATGCAGATGAGATATCCGATCTCATGGTGTTCATGGATGATGATGAGATTCGAGCATGCAATTCCCTGGAAGAACTAACAGAGATGCAGGATGGAACTGAGGCTGGCTACTATGTAGTATTTGGTGAAACCCAAACAACCGTGTTTGTCTATGTGCCGCATTTCTCCACCCACACAATAACAGTACAGGGCATAATCGGATCAATACCGAACATAATAGTTCCCGGTGTACTGGCAGCAGCTTTCATAGTTATTGCATTAGTTGCAGTGGTACAGCGCGGAAAGAAAAGTCAAGATGAGTGATTTCCCCACTATGGTGTTGCATCTTAATTAGGTGCAACATCCTTTCTACAACCATTCAAATAGTGGAATCTCAATCTCCAGATGGAGTCATATAATGAACGAAATTGATATATTTCTCAGGCTGGCATTTCTCGGATTAACAGCATTAATGTTTGTTCTGTCCATGTCAGCAGCATTGAAAACCAAAGAGATGAAACTAATATTCGCTGCCATTGGCTTTGGAATTTTCATGATTGAAGGTATTATCCTTGCAGGCGGCATATTCAATGATGGGCTGGAAAGCCTGGTGACTGTTAGTTTCCTGGTTGGTGCCAACTTTGTGGCATTGGTGTTCTTCTACCTGTCAATTATCAAGAGATAGGTGTCATAATGGTTGAAGGTGACCCCCTGGCCCTGTCAAGACGCAGAAGAATATTCGAACATATTTCAGAGCATCCAGGCACATATCTCAGGGAGATGGAGCGGGCACTTGAATTATCTGTGGGAGACCTTCAATATCATTTACAGCAGCTGGAAAAATTCGAACTAATATCCCATCATGATGACAGGAAGAGGAAAGGCTACTTTGTTAACCAGGACGTGCAGTTCATTGACATGGCAATGCTGTCTGTGCTGAAACTGAAGACTCCCAGAAGGATTGTAACGTTCCTGCTACTGAACCCGAATTCAACCTTCAAAGAGATACTGGCAGAGTTCACATTCACCAAGGGTGCTCTGTCTTTCCACCTGAAGAGATTAACAAAGGCTGGTATGCTTCAAAAGAGCAAGTTGGAAAACAATAATATCTACTGCATTGTTGATGAAGAACGTGTCAGCCAGATGCTGATTACATATCGCTCGGGCATCATGGACGAGGCACTGGACAGTTTCATTGATGTTTGGACCAAGATGTGATGATAATTTGGGGCTTTGCTCTTAAATTACTCAAAAACAGCATATATCGGAATTTTGATGTAAAAAATCCTTGATTTTCAGCTTTTCTTTTTTCATCTAATGATTTTAAGGGCAACGCCATAATTTGGCGTAATTTTATATTGAGGCTTTTGTTCCCCGATTCATCTAATCCAAGGTGAAAATCATGACTGTTGTACTGGACGGAGAAAGCCTGAAAATCGAGGATGTAGTGAACGTAGCTAGACATGGCGAGAGAGTGGAGCTTTCCCTGACATCAGTTGAGAAGATAAACAAGTGCAGAGCAGTTCTCGAAGCCAAGATTGAGAAAGGAGAAATCATGTACGGTGTCAATACTGGCATCGGCGAATTTTCTGAAATGGTCCTATCCGAAGAGCAGATTAAAGAGTTCCAGAAATATCTCATTTACAACCATGCCGCCGGTATCGGTGACCCAGCACCACAGGAATATGTCAGAGGGGCAATGCTCCTCCGGGCGAATGTTCATGCACACGGGCAAAGTGGCCAGCGTCTGGTAATGACCCAGACACTTATCCAAATGCTGAATAAGGATGTTGTTCCGTATGTTTGCCAGAAAGGCAGTGTTGGCGCATGCGGCGACCTTGCTCCAATGGCTCAGATTGCCTTGCTAATGATGGGCGAGGGTCAGGCATATTACCAGGGCGAGCTTCTTCAGGGCAGAGAGGCAATGCAGAAAGCTGATATTGAGATTCCGGGATTGAAAGCACGAGATGGACTGGCAATGATCAATGGTTCAAATCTCATGACCTCAATGAGTGCTATATTCCTATTTGACACAAATAACTGGCTCAAGCAGGCAGAAATTGCCGCTGCAATGTCCCTTGAAGCTCTCAAGGCAAACATGGGTCCTTACACTCCAAAACTTCATGAGGCCAGAGGATTCCCTGGTGCTATACGAAGCTCAAAATCAATAAAAAAGCTGATTGCTGATGGTGATTTGGATGAGAAGCGCCTGAAAATAAAGGTTCAGGATGCTTATTCCATGCGTTCGACACCCCAGGTCATCGGCAGTGCCCATGACGCAATCACATATGCCAGACTGCAGATAGAAACAGAAATGAACGGTGTTGCAGACAATCCTGTTTTCTTCCCGGATGAGGATCTGCAAATATCTGGAGCCAATTTCCAGGGCACACCAGTGTCCGTGCCAATGGATCTTGCCGGTGTTGTGGTAACAATGGTCAGCGTTCTTTCCGAGAGGCGAATGAACCGTCTCAACAATCCTGCTTTATCCGAAGGACTGCCGCCATTCCTGACAAAGGGAGCTGGCATGTTTTCCGGTCTTATGCTGAGCCAGTACACTGCAGACATGCAGATTGTGGAGCAAAGAATTTTATCCGCACCGGCAAGCATTCAGTCCATACCGGCAGCAGCGGATCAGGAAGATTTTGTCTCAATGGGTATGAATACGGCAATCAAGAACTTCCAGATACTGGATAATGCTTATGGCATACTGGGAATAGAGTTCATGGCTGCGGCACA
>JAGLQM010000039.1 GCA_023136815.1 Thermoplasmata archaeon | reverse complement strand
CATTTATGTTGATTTAGCACGAACCCGGTTGAGGGAAGGACTAGTGAAAATGAACTAATAATCAACAGTCCAAACAGAATCCGCCAGAACACGCACCCAATATCCATTTCCAGGTATCATCATTTCACTCTAATCGTTTCCAAATTCATGGGTGCGCGTGTCTCAAACCCGAACTTTTTGTACAATGAACTGGCCAAATCCGAGCATTTATAATCTTCCCCATGCCCGATGATGATACGTTCCGGCTTCGGCTCCATTCCCTCGATGTAACGCATGAGCTGGCGTCTGTCTGAGTGACCTGAAAATCCATCAACTGTTTCAACTTTCATCTGCATGTTCAGGACCATTCCGTCGCCACGATGATTCAGCTGGATCTCCTTCCAGCCCTTCTGTATCTTCCGGCCCATGGTTCCTTCGGCCTGATAGCCCACGAACACTATTGTGGAGTGTGGATCATTATGCCAGGCCTTTAGATATTCAAGCACCGGACCGCCATTCATCATGCCAGCAGTGGCCAGTACTATACATGGTTCTGGATCATCGGCAATGCGCTCCCGCATCTCCATGCTGTCCACCCGCTGGAATATTTTCGATAGGAATGGGTTTTCCTTCTGCTGGAATATCTGGGTACGCAGGGAACTGTTGAGAAATTCTGGGTAGGCAGTATGGATTGCTGTTGCCTCCCATATCATGCCATCCAGATAGATTGGCACTGTTGGGATCTGCTCGCTCTTCATGAGATCCTCAAGCACAAGCATGACCTCCTGGGAACGGCCAACAGCGAACACTGGCACAAGAATTCGACCCTGTTTTTTCAGTGTTCGGTCAATCATATTCCGAAGCTGGGATGATGCCTCTCCTCTACTGGGCTGCATGTCATGGTACCCGCCATATGTGGATTCTATAACAAGAGTCTCGATTCTTGGGAATCGATTGACTGCGGAATTGAATAGCCAGGTTTTCTCAAACTTCATATCTCCTGTCATGGCGATATTGTATAATCCATCCCCAACGTGGAAATGGCAAATCGCCGAGCCAAGAATATGGCCTGCATTCTGGAATGTGAGTCTGACATCAGGTGAAATATCAGTAGTCTCGCCGAACTTCAAGGGAACGCAGTGCTTCACCATTTCCCTTACGTGACTGGACTCGTAGGTGCTCTTTTTCGCTTCACCGGATGTGACCTTGATGGAATCAATGAGCATGAGAGACATTAGATCCCGGGTCGGAGCAGTGCAGTAAACCGGGCCTTCATAACCATATTTGAATAGGACTGGCAGCATGCCGCAATGGTCAAGATGGCCATGGGTTATGACAACGCCGTCAAGACTGTCCAGTGGTTGCAACTCAGGTGCACTCAGGTATGGCGTGGATTTCTCCGAGCCAGGCATTACCCCGCAATCGATCATTATCTTGCTGTTGCGGGTTGTTAGCAATGTACAACTCCTGCCCACCTCACGGTAACCGCCCAGGGTTGTCAAGCGAACCCAATTCTCGCCGTCCGGTACCTCACGGATGAGCCGGCGGCCCAGCTTTCTTAGGAATTCTATTCTCTCTTCGCGAACATTCCGTAGATAACTCCTTACCTCGCTGACGGTTTTCGAAGCCAGTGGCGGTGCCCGAACTACTTTCGGTGCCCACCCGATATTGGTCTTCAGTTCGTTAAGAATGGCACCATGCTTTCCGATGACCAGGCCGGGAGTTATTGCCTCAATTGTGACCTCGCCAGTCTCATGGTCAAAAAAGATATCGGTTATCTCAGCTTCATCTGGAATAATACTGCGTATTTTCTTATCTGCCTTTTCAGCGTCACAGAGAAGATTCGGGTCTGGTCTTATTGCCACCCTTCGCCTGAGTGTCTGAGCCAGTTGTCTAATTAACTCTATATTGTTGGCCAGACCTTCCATATCCTCGGTATAAATAATGATGATTGGACCTTCGAAGTCTATCTTTGTTATTTTGATGTGGGGAGGAACAATCTTTCTAATTTCCTCCCTTGCATGCTCCAGTAATTTCTCTACACTCATGGTTATTCCTCCTGCTTCGTAGTAGGTATCTCACGAAAAACTGCTTTATTATTGCTTGCAGATATGTTCATGATTTCATCTCCTGCTTTACAGCAGATTTGTGATGAAACATCGTGCGATTTGTGCCAGATAGTTTCATCATTCAACCCAAAAACTGCATCTACCCCTATGCTAGTTTCATCTTCTCCAATCTTTTCTGGACTTCCTTGTCATCCAGCTCCTTGAATTCTTTATTTGTGATGGAGGCCACAGCAATACCGTTTCCAGAAGCAGAATCCCGCTTCATTGCGGCTGAGAGCCCGCGGATTGCCAGATTAATACCTTCATCTATGGTCATTCCATCCTTGTAATGATCCTCCAGAACACCAAACACGTATGGTGAGCCAGATCCGGTTGTGGTATAAGTATCTGGTATTGACCCGCCTGCGGCGTCCAGTGAGTAAACATGATATCCATCATCGTCCACGCCTGCTACAACAAGTTGTACCCAGTAAGGGAAGTATCTGCGGCCATTGAGTATATTCGAGAGCATTGTTGCTGCTGATTTCACAGGTATTCGGACACCCCTCTTGAGTCTGTACAATTCTGCCTCTGCTCTCAGGTATCTGGCAAGTATCTGGGCATCACCCACCAATCCAGCTACCGTTAAGCCGATATTATCGTCTATCTTGAAGAGCTTCTGTGTCTTCTTGTGTGCGATAAGCGTTCCCATTGTGGCTCTGTGTTCTGTGGCGATGACCACGCCATCCTTGCAGGTAAGGCCCATTGTGGTCGTTCCCTTCTTCAATTCTTTAGTGTATTCTGGCATGCTATACCTCCTATTTTTTCTAAATAGGCCTCTCTCGGACAATTCCAATGCGATTTTTCTGAATTGTCCTCGATCCTCCCTCATAATCGGATTTATTTGGTAAATAATCCTTTGACATAATACCAAATTAGCCAATATTAGTTATATAATAGACATCAGTAAAATGTTAGATGGATATATAAGGGTTTGGTATACAAAATAATAAAAAAGAGTGGGATTCGAAGAAACCCACTGATTCATCATTTCATGGTTTTCATTCAATACCAACCATAGCTGTATGTTGCTTGTATATCTACAGAAAAGTTTGTATTTGTTGTTGTTGCATATACAGCAGTCATGCCATGGCTTACAGAACCAACTGTTGAAGTGGTATTGGTTACAGTACAAGTAGAAGCCACTCCTGTTTGCTTTGCCCGGAATCGTCCTCTTGAAACGAAGAAGAAAATCAGATGATACTGAAACAGAAGACATTGAAGAAAAAGAAGAATTGGAATAATCGTTTCCAGACATATTCTTTCGACGTTTTCTCTCTATTATCCTGGCAAATTTTTCATTGTTATAAGACAATTCTCAGTAACTTCCACGTATCTTATTTCTATCTATCATAAGGCCGCCGCTGGTTACAATGATGAGATTCTTGCCTACTCCTGCAACGTCTCCATTGACATCCTCGGCAACAGAATGAAGTTCTGCGGATATTCTTTGCAGGGCCAGATCATCATTGGCCATTGAGGAATAATCTATCAGGACGGAGTGGCCGTCATAGAGCAGTTTTGTAAGGCCCTTGAGGTCCTCAAACCGGTATATTTCTGCAACCTTGAGTGTTGAACCGGCATGGATTCCGCTGGTCTCATCATCGAAGTTCATTGCTCCCAGATCAATGTACTGCTGTTCTCCATGACCATGCGATTTCTTGAAATGCGACTTCTTTCCCATCTGTGTTGACATATTATCATCATCCTCTGGATCTATACCCCCTAATTGTTTTTCTGAATATAAGGTTTTCCGAAGCGAAGGCGTTGCACCTAAAATAGTAGAAACAAAAAATAAGATTGAAAATTCGGGGATTTATAGCTTTGAAATAATCAATCATGCTGTTTTTGTGTAATTTAAGGGCAACGCTCGAAGCGAAGCAAGTTTTTTATATGGCATTCATTTACACGGAGTTCACATAAGCTGTTCGAGAGAGCAGACAGTCACGGGATGCGTCCCGTCGGAAATGTGTCCGAGCCAGATTTTTTGAATCTGGTAAATGCTTGTCAGGTTTTTGGAAACTGACAGGAAGGATGAATCCGGAAACGTCCAGAAATGGAGAGTGTACAAATGCCAGGCAAAGAGAAAGCGGCTGAAGCCGCACCAGAAGAAATATCAAGTTCCAAGGAACCCGTAGAGGATACTCCAATAGTGCCTCAAGTTAGTTCTAAAAAAGTTGAAAAAAGGCCCATAGGTATGTATGGCCATATCAAGGATGCATGGAAGGTTCCGGCAGATTCCTATGTAAAAGAGTTACAGTGGCACAGGATGATAGAATGGCGCCGGGAAAACACATTCGTTCGTGTGGACCATCCAACAAGAATTGACAGGGCTAGATCTCTTGGATTCAAAGCCAAACAGGGTTATGTCGTAGTCCGTACAAAAGTCCGCAGGGGAAGCCTTCGCAAGCCCAAAATAAGAAAAGGAAGAAGAGCAAAACGCAGAGGTCGTGCCAAGATAACAATGGCCAAGAGCATTCAGCGTATTGCAGAGGAACGTGTTTCAAAGAAATACCCGAATATGGAGGTTCTGAACTCCTACTGGGTAGGCGAGGACGGCCGCCACAAATACTATGAAATTATCCTGGTAGATCCGTATCATCCGGTGATAAAAACTGACCCAAAAATCAACTGGATATGCGAACCACAGCACACCAGAAGGGTGGAACGCGGCCTCACATCAGCAGGAAAACGCGGCAGGGCACTTCACAAAAAGGGTAAGGGAACCGAGAAGGCCAGGCCATCAAGAAGGGCTCACGATAAAAAGATTAAGTAATCAGCCAGTTATTCTGGCTATTAATTTTTCAATATCAGTGTCAGCCATGCCGATTAATGGGAAAAATACTGGCAGGTCCAGGCCTGCCAGCTCTTCCTGGCGCGCATCATATGATGCAATATTCCAACCAAGAGATATTCCATCTGTTCGATGGGCATTTGCTAATTGCTGTAAATCACCTGGCCCCACAATTTTCAGGTCCGGGTCCCAGGTTCTCAGGGGCTCTGCAATACCTGGATCGCTGACTGCCACAATGACCCGGCATCCGCGTTTCATGATGGGCCAGCATGCTGCAATATCCTGCTGTTTTTCCACGATTCCCAGAGTACGTCCCTGAGTACCCAGAGGCATGCCCCCCGGCCCAGATATTTTTTCTGTGAAAACAAAGGATCGATTCTGCCTTACCTCAATGAATATTTCAAAATCTGGATTGGTCAGATTGACCTTGGGGTGAAGATGCTCATAGGCAAGAAAGACCGCTGAGCCGGTGTCCCTGGCAAGTTCCATGCTGGTGTATGGATGTTGCCCATTTCTTCGGGCCCGGATGCAGAAGCTCATATTCTCCTTGAAAAATGGTCTGGCAATGTTAATAGCCAGTTGGAATATTGCCTCCTGGTCTGAAGTGGTTTCCTCTACCTTGCTGAATGATACGATACCAAATATCTTGACCAGTGATTTTTCGGTGAATATCTCATCGTCTGCCCAGAGGAAAATTCTACCTCTGTCGTACTCAATTCGACATTCCTTACTGGCCTTGATAAATTTTGAGGTTATATTGTTCCTCAGAACATTCTCGAATCTTGATCTTACTTTTTGACTTTTCAGACCAAGTTCGCCATACCTTATCAGATAAAGTGCCACGGGTTCTTGAAAACCCTGATGGATAATAAAATTATGTCCTGCTTGAACTTTTGTTCCAGAGTTGATTTAAACCGCAGTACTGTTCCCATTAATAATTTGTAAGAAAAACTATATATTGCTTGTTTACAATACTAATCCACAATATATGGGTACTCAAATACAATAATCGGCGGTCTAATCTATGGCAAAAAGGGGGCATAATAGAGAAGGAAAGGTATTCTGTTCTGAATGCGGTTCAATTATAGATAAGGAATCCGCAAAATGTGAACATTGTACTGAACCTCTTGATGGTGATTTTCAGGCAGTTATCTGTCCCTATTGTGCCACAGTTCTGGATTCTGCTTCGGAGAACTGTATCAATTGCGGCCTGAGATTCAAGAAAGATGAACCTTGTGGTGGCCGCAGCAAGGAAGATGAAGAATTCCTATCAAAACTTCTGGATTGGGGTCGCAACCTTGAGCAAAGACGAGTTGCCGAGGACAAGGAGGAGACCAATAAAGCAACTGACACTTTCAAGGATGTAATGGGAGCTAGCATTCCCACATCATATCAAGAGGAAACTCTCAAGGAGATAACGAAATCAGCCGAGGAAAGGGCAGAATTCGCAAAGCGAGAGGAGAGTATCATCCAGATGGCCACTCCTTTACGGAAGGCACTGGATCTGCGAAAAAAGGCATTGAATGATCTGGAGAGTCGCATAAAACCACTGAGGAATGAACTGGATTGTCTGGATTCTGATGATGTGGAGATCGACAAAAAGCGCAGTGAGATAGAACGTCAGATGGCCGAGATTATGGTCGAGAGAGGAGCCATACAGAGCCTTGAGGAAAATATATCCAATATGGATTATGCCTATCGCCAGCTCCTGAAAAAACATTCTATCGAGACTAGGGAAAAGGAAGAAAACCTGAATACTAGACTTAATGCATTCAAATCAGAGATGGTCAGACGTGAAAAAGAGAAAAAGAAACTCACACATCGCGAGGAAATACTGGCCAACAGGGAGAAAGAGCTGGTTGCCAGAATTGAGTCTCTGAAAATGAGGGAAATAAGCCTTGAAAAGACCGAGGACAAGCTCAAAGATGAGATAGAGTCCCTCAAGGAAGAGAAGGGCGGCGTTGAAAAACTGAAAAAACCAGCATCCAAATTGATAATGGCCAAGGGCAAGTGGCTTGTTGATGAGGAAGAGATTAGGGGTATTCTCAAGAAATCCAAGAAGATCAGGGAGGCCTGGCTGGAGGAGCAGGTCAGCATCCAGAAGGCCATATCCAGCGGGGAGAACGATGAGCAGGCAATGGGGGAAAGCAAGGAACGCCTGGATACCCGGGAGAAGAAACTTCAGGAGAAAATTGAGATCCTGGAGGAGACGCTGGCAAGGGTGAAGATTGAGGCAAAGGAAATTGCTGCGGAAGAAATAATTCTTACAATTGATGAAGAAAAAACAAAGAAAGTTTTAAAGATATTGGATGATTTACTTGAACACTTACCAGAGGACATAATCGATAGATTTTCAAAATCTGAGGATTATAAACATTATAACGAGCTAATGGATGAACTGGGACTTTAGGTGACAGGTTATGGGTTTGCGGGACAAAGCTAAAAAATCACTCGAAGACAAGGTCAATGACAAATTGACGGTGGAGGAGCCAAAGCCAGAACCAGAGATTGAGCAAGCACCCAGAGACGAATTGCCAGAGGAGACTCTTCCGACAGCTTCGCCGGAAGTCAGGGAAAAGCCCACACCTGGCCCGGATTTCTCTGAGATAAAGAAATCCATCGCCAAGATGAAGGACCTAGAGGTGTCTGAAAAGGAGTTGAAGAAAAAGCTGGGTGAGGCAGAGGGTCAACGTGATTCCAACGCAGATAAGGT
>JAGLQM010000038.1 GCA_023136815.1 Thermoplasmata archaeon | reverse complement strand
CCGTTGTCGAAGTTCTTATTGTAAACCAGGGGTTTAAAGATTTATTTTTAGCAAGATTGCATCCATTAATTGCAAGCATTTATATTGACAAGTTCAATTTAGGGAAATATGTCTGAGGATAAAGTATACTATCCTATAGGTGGTGAACCACCAAAAGAGAAAACTCCAAAGAAAAGACCAGTACCCCTTCATAGCAGATGCCATAAAAAAATTAAACAACTTACTACCAAAGTCCAAGAATTAAAAGCTGAAAATATTGCACTTAAAGTAGAAAATACTGAACTCAAAGGGAAATTATACAATGATAATTTTAAACCCGAAGAAGATGACATTATTGGGCTATTTATAATCCTCAATGAAGAGATTTCGCCAGGGTACCAGAGAAAATGGAAAGAATTTTGGCAAGATGTCATATATGCGAATCGTCATCACAAAATTGGTTTAACACAAAAGGAAATGGTGAACAAGTTAAAAAACATGAATCACACTTGGGGAAAGGAGCCTGTGAGAAAAGCGGTTAAAAAGCTATTGGAACATGACTTGCTAATTCCAAATAAGACAAGATACATAATAAACTTGAATTATGTTGAAGATTTGTGTCAATCTGGAAAACCATGAGGGTTAGTTGGAATTCTCATAAATTTTATGTAAAATAATCCAACACATTTTCTGGAATTCAAGTAATTGATTTATATGCCATTGGTACCAATTATAGATATTGTTCAGGGAAAGCATGGGAATGGTGGACAATCTCTCCTTATGGTTTGGTTGAGGGGGCTTTCTCTGGACACCCCATATCAAAAAAAGGTATTAACATGGTATCTCACACAGCAGTAAAAGAACTGATGAAATCGGCATCTCAAAGTCATATATCTCAGAAGGCTATCTTCCGTATGACTGAGCTAGTTGAAGATTTTGTCAAAGCAACAACTGGAGCCGCAGACAATATCCTTGAGGAACAGAATAAATACCGAGAGATTCAGGGTCTAAGACCAAAGAAACGATTGACTGAAGAAGAAATTGAAGAGGTTATTCGGTGTACCTTCTACAACTAACAACACAAGCTATTCATAATTTAAAGTTGTATATACTCCCTGGTAATGAAAAATTATCACGGAGGTATAACAGAAATGAAACAAAGAGTTTTAGTGAGCAAAGCAAGCGAAACATACACTTATGGAGGGTGCTCCAATGAACTGGGAGCATCATCTGGATGAGTATGAATCGCATCTGATTAGCAGAGACAATTCTGAGGTAACCGTCAAGAAATACAAGGTGAATGTCAAGCAAATGCTGGATTATATTGGTAAAAATCCAAGAGATATTACACAAGAAGACCTGAACACATACAAAGTGTTCTTAAAACGGGCTTATGATGTGAATTCTCTTGGCCCAATGATCTCGGCTGTGAATGTTTTCATGGCTATGCTTGGAAAAATTGAAAAATTGAAGTCACCACCCAGCCAAGTAAAAAATGTGGTTCCACTGACAGAAGGAGAAATCAAAAAGTTGTTCGCTGTATCTGAAAAGAATTCCACCGCTTATGCTATCATAACAACACTTTACTATGGTATGTTAAGAAATGCCGAGTTGTGTAATTTGAATATATCAGATATTGATTTTGTCAGAGGAAAAATAAGGGTAAACAATGGTAAAGGTGGCATCAACTCAGAAATAAACCTTCATCCTGCAGCATTGGCAGCAATTCAGCGATACCTTGAAAAAGGTCGAATTACACCAATTTCTGAGCCTGATGCTCTATTCATCACGGTTTCAGGAAACAGGATGTCAAGAACTCCTCTAACAAAACTTGTAAAGGAATGGGCAACAAAAACCGGGATTACAAAAAGGGTATATCCTCATATTTTCAGGCACAGTGCAATAAGCCACATGTCTGATAATGGGGCTACAATACAGGAAATCCAACGTCAATCCAGACACAAGAACATTGACTCCTTGATGGTATATGTGCATCCGAGTGAAGCAAAAGTAAGAGACACCTACCTCAAAACTGTCACTAGCTATGACGTACCTATTGAAGAAAAAAAAGAAGAATCATTGCCTGAGACACAGAAAACACAAATTGAAATTAAGACAAATGGTTCTAAATCACCGGTGGATAAACTAACCGATTTGTATGCGGAAGGAATTATGCCACTGGAAGGGTATCTGGCTGCCCTTGAAAAGCTAGCGAAATTAGGCTACAAAAATGAGTAGTTAATTTCTTCCTGTTCCCTTATTGGGAGTAGAAAGATTTTTTCTCACTCAAATTTGCGTTTTAGGATAGCCAGACACCTTGAAAAATGGGGTGCCAGGTGAAAGTAGTAACCCTCCTTCTGTTTCTAAACGGCATTCGACTAAGCGTCCTACCAAATTTGGACTTGCACCGGATGGGAGTCGCCGTCTCATCATATCCCGGTCATCGTAGCTCAGAGCCAAACTCATCATCGCTCCAACCGGACTGTGTCGTTTCTGCGCCCTCGCCATGCCTCTCAGCACACCGGATTGCCCCGGCCACCCATGTTTCAGACAGATAACTGTCTGGGAGGGAGGAGTTTCCTCAGTTGAATCACCTTACGGTTCATCTCCGTTGGCCGTTCACTTTCTCCTGGCATCTCTGCTACATACCAGGGGCTATAAAAATCTTCTCATGCCTACTTGATCTTCCGCCTGGCTATTATGGAGAGCACCAACCCAATGAATCCTATCCCGGCTGCGCCCATGAAACTGGCTGCCGGGTCATGGCTAATAAGGATAAGCACAGCGAAGATTATAAACCCCAGCAAACCGAAGCCAGTACCGATGGATATGAGAATAGAGCCAGCCTTTTTATTTCGTTTCTTGAAAAGTATGAATTTCCTGCCGCCTATCCAGCACGCACCCAGTATCACAAGTAGCCCGCCAATGGAGCCAAGGGCAGCCAGTATCTGGAAGGCCAATCCCAACGAGTCTATTCCGGTGAACTCCACAATAATCTGGCCTATGGAACTCCAGGTGGCAGCTCCGGTGACTCCTGCAATAATCATAAAAATGCCAGCCAGCAGACCAATATAAGCTGCCTGCTCTGCATTTGACATGAGCCTTTTTCCGGGGCTCATGTTTTCAACCCGACAAGTTTCATGACCTCTTCCTGGTTGGTCGAGTTTTCCGCCAGATATTTCTGCACTGGCTCAAGGATCTCAGAAATATGACGACCAACTGCATTCTTCAAATCCATTGGATGAACATCTCCCTTGCCGAATACTTCTGAAAGCTCTTGATAATTTTCAAATTTTAAATCACCGCCAAACTTCTCTGGCCTCTGAATATGAATATACCCAACCTCAGGAAACACAACCAAACGGGCATGCTCCAGTACCGGATTATCCTCAACCTGAGACTGAGGACAAAATGCCTTGTTCATTTTCTTCTTGACCACATCTGGTGCATCATGCAGGAATATTGCAGAATCCGGGTTTGACTTGCTCATTTTGAATTCTGCGGCATCCATTCTTCCACCGCCCTGGAGTCCCATCAATAGCGGCCAGTGAAGTGCAACCGGTTTCTTGTAGCCAAGCTTGCTTGGAGCATCCCTGGCAAGCATGTGGGCATGCCTCTGGTCCATTCCTCCAATTGCCAGATCCAGATCCAAATGAAAAATATCAGCGGCTTGCATTGCCGGGTAAATAAGCTTTGAAGCATCTGAATCTGCCTCGTCCTCGCTGCGGCCCATGATTGTCATTGCTCTCTTGATTCTGGCGACACTGGATGCCTTTGAGATTCGGACAACTTTCTCCCAGTATTCCTTCTCGTCCACAATATTCGAACCTACAACATACTTGATGTTTGGCGAGTTTGCGCCCAGACCTTTCAGGCAGTCTTCCAAGTATCTGCCACAGGCCTGGATACTCTCCATTGTGCCGTCTAATTTATCGTTAATGAAGGCATGCCAGTCTGCAAGAAGCACAACAACCTCAAAGCCTAAAGATTCAAGTTCCTTAACTTTCCTGGCTCCCACAAGTGCCTGGCCTATGTGAAATAATCCAGATGGTTCAATTCCCCAATATGCCTTGAGTTTCCCATCCCTGGTTAATAACTCTTTGGCTTCGTCCAGGGTAACGACCTCGTCCATGCCGCTTGTCAGTATTGAGAGTTTCTCCTCTTGGTTCATTTCATAGCCTCCTGTAAACAGTTATGACCACCCCAAAACTTCTTTCATTTAAACCCTTTCGCATCTCATAAATAGGATAAAATCATCTCCATCTACATGGATCGTGTAAAGGCACTCATGAGGGACGTTCCGGACTTTCCAGTTCCCGGGATAATTTTTAAAGATATAACTCCGGTACTGAAGGATCCGGAAGCATTTGGAGCGATAATCGAGAAATTTAGACTGATGTACGCAGATATGGACATCGATGCGGTTATTGGAATTGAGAGCCGTGGTTTCATCATCGGGACACCACTGGCACTTGCATTGAATGCCCCATTCGTGCCAATCAGAAAGGCAGGAAAACTTCCCTTTGACAAGATAAAGATGAGCTATAAGCTTGAATATGGAGAGGCAACAATCGAGATGCACACCGACGCTCTGGAAAAGGGAGACCGCGTTATCCTTGTGGATGATTTACTGGCCACCGGCGGCACAATTGCAGCCAGTATCGAGCTTGTGGAGAAACTTGGAGCTGAGGTTGTCAAATGTGGTTTTGTAATCGAACTGGGATTCCTCAATGGCCGGGATAAACTACCTGAAGGCATGATTGACAGCCTCATTATCTATGATTAGGTGAACAATGCTGGAGAAGCTAAAACACAGCCTGGAAAATGCCCCTGCGGTGAAGTTTCAGGATTACAATTATTTTATATTCTCAATAGCCGACGGAATTCCAGCTATACAGCCAGATCTTTTTGAAGAGGTTATTGATGCAATAGCCAAAAAGATTGAAGGCCAGTATGATAAAATTGTAACTGTAGAGGCAATGGGCATTCATCTGGCTGCAGGATTGTCTCTAAAAACCGGCATGCCCTTCACAATAATCCGCAAGCGAAAGTATGATCTGCCTGGGGAAATAGAATTCAACCAGGAGACTGGCTATTCCTCCAGAAAAATGTACATTAACGGCCTGGAAAAAGGCGATCGGATTCTGCTGCTGGATGACCTCATCAGCACCGGCGGAACCATGAGAGGGATTCTGAAGGCACTGAACCAGATAGGTGTGGAAGTGGAGGACATTATCATAGTTATTGACAAGGGCGACGGCCGGAAGAAAATAGAAGAAGAATTCGGCGTGAGGATCAAGGCACTGATGAGCATAGACATAATAGATGGAAAAGTAACAGTTAGGGAAGATTAAACTGGCCTTTACCTGATTCTGGCCTGCTGATTTCTCTTGGCTTCGTGATTTTAATATTATTATCCTGGGTTGTGGTGTGGTGCTAATTGCCTTTGAAATATACTTCATTACATCTCAACAATTCAGCTAACCTTAATATTCCAGCTGGCTTATTGCCGCCTGATGTTTGAGGTGAATAATCGCGTGGCAACCGCCCGTTCTGGCAAGCTATCAGGAGATGATTGGGAGATTAAAACACCAGGTATTCTGTTCATGAATACCGAAAGGTTTCCAGCCCCAGAGAAAGCAGAAGCGACTCTTGGCCAGACATATGATGACATCCATACTTTGGATAAATCATTAGAATTATATCGGAATCCGAGAATATTTATTGAAGAATTCATAAAATTTAGAGAGGAAATAGGCCATCAGGCAGCATTGTACCTGCCTGGTATTGCGCTGCCGCATAATCTGGCTATTCTATGTTATCTTGGGGCAGATATTCTTGATTCATCCAGAGCAAGTTTACTTTCCAGTGAAGATTATTTCCTGACCTCCGATGGTGCCTGGCCAGCAGATAAAATTCAAGAGAATGAGTGCCATTGTTCCGGCTGCGATGTTTCTCTTTACAATCACAATATGCAAGCCCTTTACACAGAACTACACAGGGTCCGAGGTCACATAGCCCGCGGAACATTGCGGGAATACGTGGAGTACAAGGCAAAAACATCTCCCAAGCTGGTGGAAATTCTGCGGCGATTCGACAGTCAGCATTATGATTTTCAAGAAAAGCGATACCCAATCACCGGGGCAAAATTCAGGGCTACCACCCGCCTTGCTCTGGGCCGGCCAGATATAGAACGGTTCCGCAGACGAGTAATCCAAAGATATCGTAAGCCAGACGTTCCAAAAGTTCTGGTTTTACTGCCATGCTCCGCAAAAAAGCCATACTCAGACAGCAAGAGTCACTATTTTATGCGCAATGCAATTCGCAATAGCGGCGTATCCATGGATGTACACGAAGTAATTATTACGTCTCCACTGGGGCTGGTGCCCAGAGAATTAGAATTATACTACCCGGCGCAGAACTACGACATTCCGGTGACTGGCCAGTGGTTTGAAGACGAGAAAGTAATGATTAATAATATGCTCAATAAATATTTAAATATTAATAAATATGAACATATTATAAACCACCTGGGTGATGAAAATCTACTGGATATTGAGGCCACTGTTACCACCGAAGGCAGCCCCAAATCTGATGCCTCCCTGAAGAAATTGCAAATGACGCTGGCTGATATAACAGAAGGTAGTAAATCAAACTGGAAAGAGCGCAGTTCCCAGGAGGTTTGCTCAATGGCAATGTTCCAGTTCGGTCCCGAGGCGGAGCAAATGTTCCAGGGAGCGGTGGTCAAGGGTCGTTACCCCAAGCTCCGCATATTCAGGGGCAAGGAACAGGTGGCCAGCATCTCTCACATTACTGGAATGCTCATACCCACGCTTGAGGGTGCAAAATTCATGGTTGAAAAGGATATTCATACAGTTAAAATTGCAGACTTCGAAATAACTGGCAACATTTTCGCGGTTGGAGTGGAGGACGCAGACCCAAACATCCGAGTTGGAGATGAGGTTGCCGTGGTTCGAGATGGTAAACTGGCCGCCTGCGGAACCGCCCGAATGAATGGAGAAGAAATGGTTCAGTCAAATCGGGGCGAGGCAGTAAGGGCAAGGCACAGGGTCAAGTAAGCATTAGAAATTTATTTGGACTGCCCCCCATAGTGGACTCTAATAATCGAGACATTATACAATTTCTCCTTTCAATTTCTTCTCGAATTTCACCGCAAATTTGACAATTGAACAGTCAAATCTGCGCTTCACCTGTTTCGTAAACCATATTTGGTTTGCGTTAGGATGAATTTCTAATTCATTCTGTATTTGACGAATATTTAGACATCAACTATCAAAGTTATGATTCATCTGTTTTTGATGTTCCTGCCATCAAATCACCACAAAAATGAGATATAAAATCACCACATAAATCCCTTCCATGTTTTCCTCTGCGGTACAGCTGATGATAACCTAAAATTCATCATCTTCTGCCATAACAGGCGGAGCACATCCACAACAAGTTCCAGGTTGATTATTTATACCATTTATACAACTTCTGCAAGTAATTAGACCACAACTGGCACAGGTCTGCATAGCGGGTTTTCCGCATAAATGACAAACTCCGGCCAGTTTCAAGCTCGTAATTCCCCCATTGTGGTATCCCGCTCGGCATAGGCATTGTGCTTGTGAATTGA
>JAGLQM010000037.1 GCA_023136815.1 Thermoplasmata archaeon | reverse complement strand
CTTCCAATGAATGTTCTGCGGTCAAGGCTCATTAATGAACTGGCAATGTGCAGGAATAATTTGAATTATATCATCGAATGCTCTGACGAGGAATTTTCAGAATTACCAGTTACTCTGGACGTGGCAATGAGGGATATTTATGGCCCAGTATTGGTAAAAGGACAAGTAATAGACAGGGCAGAACATCAATTAAGAATTATCATTACTCAAGGATATCCATATGAGAAGCCAATAGTGCGCTGGCAGACCCCGATTTTTCATCCCAATATCATGCTGCCCAGGGACGGTGGCTATGTCTGTACGAGGCTTCTTGATTCCTGGAACTTTTCTTCAAATCTATTGGGATTCATCAAGGGTGTGGAAAGCCTATTAGTCAATCCCAATCCAATGAATCCATACAAGACAGACAGCTGCATGATGGCATCTGATAAATTCATTAATAAACCATATTCTCCGACAGAGTTGCCAGCAAAGATACACAGGGGGCCCAAAATTGTCGGTTAATATTATTTCTGAGACCAAACGAGAAATTCTTGAAAAGGCACCGCCGAAAAATATCAGGCAGCATATTTGGCACAAGAAAACAACAGAACCTGGAGAAATAATAGCCGCCTATGTGAGCAAGCATGCCGAGGCAAAAATGAGAAATCATGCCATGGCATTCCGTAGCCAAAAACTTGAGGTCATGGGCCTTCTGCTGGGCGAGGTAAGAATCTGGGAGGGGCAAGAATATGTGCTGGTCAGGGATGTTGTGACAACAGATTTGGATGCAACATCGGTTTCCGTAAAATTTGACTCAGGATCATTTCAAACGCTCTTTGAAAATCTGGATGATGCAGGGTTCGATTATGTTGTAGTGGGATGGTATCATTCCCATCCTGGCTATGGATGTTTTTTATCGAAAACTGACCTTCGAACTCATGAGGGTACTTTTGTTAGCCGCCATCAAGTGGCCATTGTTATTGATCCGCTGAATATCCAAATAGAGGCGTTCCGTGTTCAGGAAGAAAAAGGCCGGATAGTTCGATTCGAGGTTTACTGGGATGAATGGGATGACCCATATGGTGGATTGAAGAAAGTTAAAAAATGATCTGACAGTATTTCAAGATGGTAGGATTCTTTTCGAATATGGGAACATCGAGCAAAATTTCGACAGATTTCACCTAATATTGCTAATGCGCCTAATTCTGAATCAGCCATGAAACCCAAGTTTGACAGTTGAATAAAAATAAGTGGTCTTGGTTAATGCCAACAAAACAAGCCACCCTGAGAGCCTATTTTTGACATTATATTAATATTCAAAGTATCAAAAATTGAATTCAAACAAGCGATAGTTGAACATAATTATCCGGAGCCAGCCCGTCACCATTTAGATCTGACAGGGTGGTCAGGCATTCGGCGATTATTTGATAATTGCCGGACATTATTTCAAAGGTTGAATTGCCTGAGGACATCAATGGAACATTCGGCGATAGAATGACCGTCGGAACCTCTGGCATGCCGCTTATTCTATATCGAACGACAGAGGAATAATTACCGTCAGGCACATCCCCGAATCTGACATAATCTATACCTGTGAAGGTGCTTTTTGCAGCCCTGAACTCAAGTACCGCACTATTACCCGATCCTGATGAATATACTAACTGGGCCATTGAAATGAACCTGTCAATTTCCGACTTTATTTCCTGCTCGACCTTGGATCTATCATAGGTTCTCAATGCGCCGAACATCATGGGAATGGTGATGGCTAACACTATGGCCGTTATTATCAATTTAAGCGGCAGGCCTTCCACTGCCCTTGTGTCGGTAAGAAATTGATTCATGACACTGATCAGGAAACAACAATAAAGGCAGTCTTCTCTACCTGGATTATTCCAGTGTAGGTTCCCGTAATTGATATCTGGCCGGTCTGGCCATTGGGAATATCCGGGGTTATGATGAAGCTCACAATTCCATTGGTATCAGTTGTCCCAACCAAAGGTCCAACATTGCAGCCAGTTACCTCTATCACCACGCCTTCCAGATGATTGTCCTTTGTGTCCCATGCAGTTATTGTTATTGTGGTTGTATTACCATCTTCTATTGTCAGGGGCTCAACTGCAAGGATGTTCAGATCCACTTTATCCTGCCAGGGGGCCAGCCATCCTAGAATTATCACAATCACAATTGCAGCTACTGCAACCATTATTATGAGTTGCAGTGGCAATCCTTCCACAGCAGCCGCTCTATCTTTCTGAAATTTTCTATGAAGTTTCATCAATTTCCCTCACTATATTCTATTTGGGAATTGAGGAGGGTATATTTAAATCATGGTGAAAGACAGAGGTTGCACCAATAGAATAGTATAGCCAGATCATTTAGGGCAGGTTGTTTCCCTATCGCCAAACATCATCTAATCAGGGACACTTAACACCTTTGCCTAAACATTGAAATAATACTCCATTGATGCAGATATGGTAAAAATAATGGCTTGTAAAATAGGAATAATACCATCCCAGCATGGAAGATGTGACCGCTGGCTCGGCACAAATGGCATGACATCGCAGCCTACTCTGGGCAATATTTGTGAATACTGTCAGCATAATTCAGAGGATTGAGGTGCTGGTTTGTCAAAGCTGGATATCCGGCCAATTGGGCAGGATGATATGTCTGAGATTGTTGACATGCAGGCAAGGGTCTGGCAGGACCATTTTCTTAAGGAGAAGAATCAGCATGTTCCCATGATGAGAAGGAGTCTTAAGAACATTAATTATTACTTGGAAAAGGAGCCAGAAGGCTGTTTTGTGGCAGTCTGGGACGGAAAAATCGCCGGTTCGATAATCTCCCATGTATGGGGCAAGGTAGGGTGGTTCGGACCTCTGGAAGTTGAGGCCACCCTGCAGAATCAGGGAATAGGAAAGGCACTTGTTCAGGAATCCTTGAATTATATGAAAGAAAAGGGCTGCACAACCAGGGGGTGCGAGACAATGGCCACAAGTCCGAAAAATATAGCATTTTACTTGAAAATGGGATTTCGGGCCAGAGGCATGTCCAATGTACTCTACAAACGGCTTGAGCCAGTTGACCCGGACAAGCTGAAGACCAATGAGGCAAGATTCTTTGAAGCCCGGGACACGGCACATTCTAAAGGGCTCTGGCAAAAAATTCAGCCAGGTTTAGATTATTCAACAGAAATTGAAGCCACACATAAACATAAACTTGGAGAAATATGGGCTCTGGATAGCGGTGCCCACGCTATTGTCCACACCTATGAGATGTTCTCTGACAGTAATAACGCAATAGTGAAATTGCTAATTGCCCAAGAAAAGGATACTGAATCCATGAATATTTTACTGGAAAAATGCGAACTTTCAGCAACACTGGCAGGAAAGACTGGCATGTTTATCAGAGCCTATGATGCTACACCGCCAGGCCTGAAATGGCTCTCTGGAAAAGGATACGTTCTGCAGAGCAACTCCATCAGATTGATTTTCGAAGGGGCAGACGAATCTGGAAAGTACAATCATGTTTCTTGCTGGTCTGGATAGTTAATTGGATTCCCATGGGCCAACCGAGCTGCAGAAAAGCTGGGCTTCAAATTATCTGCCAGGTTCAGGGAAAACAGCATCATTGACGGCAAACTGGTAGACTCCTTGTGCATGGACATGCTGAGAGAAGAATTCTTTGAATCTCGGGGACTGAAGGACGAAGTTGGGGCACCGTAAATTCAATTCCGGAGACGAACACTGGCATCAGCCAGTTTCGCATACTAAAAATAACTGCCAAACCGCTTCTGGAACCACTTTTTCTTCATTAGGTTCAGCATCATTCTGTAAGCTGGCCGCTGGATAAAGGGAATTCTTTCAATGAAGCTGAATAGATTTTCCTGTCTCTTCTTGTAGTTCAGAATCACAGCCAGCTCAGGCATTTTATAATCCGGTTTCAAAATTTTACGGGCAATTTCCTTTCCGCTGACAATTGCAAATGAAATTCCTGCACCATTGGTCCTCAGAGCCAGGCCCGCCGCGTCTCCAACCAGAAAGATATTGTTAAATTCACAGCCATCATAGTGATGAGAAATTGCCGCAGTCTGGTACTTGCACCCGGCATAGTTAATATTTCTGTCATCCAGATAATCATGCAATACCTTCTTCGCTACTTTTGGCGAGAGATGTTCAGGGTTGAAAAAAATACCCATGTTTGTACTGTTCAGATGTGGGAATGCCCATATATATCCGGCCATTATTTCCTCGGGATTAAAATGCCAGATGACCGTATCCGTCATACCAGAAATCTCATAATACATGCCAATGCAGCTTTTTGTCTCCAGGCCCAGATGCCGCCGGACCATGGAATTTGAACCGTCTGCACCTATCAGGTATTTGAATGAGAAATCACCTGCTGATGTAATTATCTGGCTATCCTTGATTTCTTTGACCTTCACGCCAGTCATTATTTTGATATTATCCAGACCGTCCAACATCTTCAGCTGATACTGGCCCAAATCATACCTGGATATTGTTCTCAGGGGCTTTTCAAGATTCAGAGTATAAGACTTGTATTTGGTAACATAATCTTCTTGGAGAAAGGTTCGAATTTTATCTACTGGCAGTTTGAAATCTTTATCCAGATTCTTTAATCCGCCAGCACAGACCTTGGGCCCGATGATTTCATTTTTCTCAATAACCAGGACTGATGAATTTGAATTTCCTAGTTCATGAGCGCAGGCCAGGCCTCCCGGGCCAGCACCAATTATGATAATATCATATTTCCCCGTCATACCAATACACTGATTTGATTGGATATTATAAGGGTTTCCTCGCCCAACTTTTAAATACACCCCCCTATTAACTGAATTTGCTAGGCTAACCGGAGGGGTAGGCGTCCTCTTATACACCGAAATCGTCTTTAGCGGGGGTGACGGCCGAGTGCGGCGTATCAGACCTGTTGGAGGTCCACATCGTGACGATGAGGTCCTGTCCTGTGGGGCTGGTGGTGGCGAGCGGATGCAGCCGGAGGGCGGCATTATTCGTCTTGATTACAGAAATCGGGTCAGGCCCTGACGGGAGCAGCCTTACTGTTTATTACCAACGCTCATAGGGTCGCGGGACCGAGAATCGGTGTGACAACTTCCAGTAGGTGCTGGCGACAAGCTCGGTGCCTGGCACATAATTAATTTTGAATTACCAGGCATCGAACTATCTATTAAGCAAATTTGCGCAGTTTAGACTTGGGGAGCCCTCACCTTGAGAAAGCATAAATATATGGCTTTGATTCGAAGAGGTAATGAAGGTGTTAGTTGAGGCCTATGGGTGCACCCTGAATCACGGCGAGGCACAGGAGTTCATTGAAACTATTTTGAAACAGGGGCATAAAATAGTGGCTGACGAAGCTCAGGCAGATGCATATGCCATATTCACCTGCGGCGTTATCAAAACCACTGAAAAGCACATGCTAAAACGTATAGGTCAGCTGGTATTGGATAATTCAAAAATGCTGCTTGTTTGTGGGTGTCTTGGGAATATTAACCCAGAAGCCATTATGAAAATAGCACCAAATGCTCAGCTATTCGGGCCTTCAGAACAATCACTGGCTAGCAATGTTTTTTCAGATTTTCAACATTTTGAAACCGTCACTGTGAGTCTCCAATCAAAAGTGGGCATACTTCCCATAGCCACTGGATGCACTGGCAATTGTTCATATTGCATAACGAAAAAGGCAAGAGGGCCCCTACACAGTCGGTCAATCCAAGAAATAAAGCAGCGCCTGGAAATGCTGGTTGCACGCGGGTGTGTGGAGATACAGGTATGTGCACAAGATGCGGCCATTTATGGTCATGATGCTGGCTCAAACCTGGGAAACCTGTTAGATGAACTTGAAACTGTTAAAGGAAATTTCATGATACGAATCGGAATGATGAACCCTGCCAATGTGAAGAAACATTTGGATGATATATTACGAGCCTATGAAAGCCCTAGAGTTTTCAAATTCCTGCATTTACCGGTCCAGTCAGGTTCAGATTCGGTACTTGAAACCATGAACCGAGCATACATAGCTCAGGATTATGAAGATATAATCAAGGCATTCAGATCAAGATTTCCAGACATGGCACTTTCAACAGACATCATAGTGGGATTTCCCGGGGAGTCCGATGAAGATTTCCAGGCATCATTAAGTCTAATACGGCGTAGCAAGCCAGACCTCATTAACATTACAAGATTTTCCTCAAGACCCGGCACAGAAGCCCATGAAATGACGAATAGTGTGTTCCCGGGAACTGCAAGAAAGCGTTCCAAAGAGCTGACGAAATTACGTTTTCAAATTACTGGCCAAAATTATAAACGCATGATAGGGCAGAAAGTTAGAGCTTTAGCTTCCGAGTGTCTTATTGAGGGCACGACTATCATGCGAACCAAAAATTACAAGCCAATTGTAATCCCGGAGACATTAGAACTTGGTAAATGGTATGAAATTGTGATAACTGAGGCAGAGCATGTTTACCTTAAAGGAAAAATTAATCATAATGTTTAAGTTAAATTGTTGGTTTAGGGCTGATTGTTAACATGGATGGGAAATCTTTAGTTATTGCGAAAGTTGAGCTTCTTTTATCCGAGAAAATGGCGATGCTGTCCACCCTCAGAACTGGCATTGCAGTATTTACATTGCCTTTTTCCGTGCTGACCATTCTCATTGCAACATCAAGTTTTTATGAAATTCAGGAAGTTGGCTGGCTCCTGGTAATGGTTTACACTCTTTGCGCAGCCCTGGCTTCTGTTGGCAGTTATCTGGTATTCAGATCTATAAAGCGCATTCATATACTGGACCACAAGATTGAGCAAATTAAAAAACACCATAAATTCATGGATCAGTTGATGGTTGAATGATGAAATGATTTGGCATAAACTACATTGTTTTTCATCATAATTCTATTTATTAAAAATAGGTTGAATAAGTGGGGCCAGCGGAACCAGCCCCATTATTTCGATTGTTTACAACCTAACTTTGACATCACTCATCGGTGTATGTCAAAGTTAGGTTACAATTGTATCTCAATTCCAAGCTTCTCCGTGAGTTCCTTGTATCTATTTCGTATAGTAACTTCGGTAACTCCGGCAACATCGGCAACTTCTCTCTGGGTTCTTCGGGCATTGCATAGTATCGAAGAAATATAGATTGAGGCTGCTGCAACCCCAGTTGGGCCGCGACCAGATGTAAGTTCCTTCTTGGCTGCTTCACTGAGAATCTCCATGGCCCTTGTCTGAACTTCACCAGTGAGCTTCAACTCACTGCAGAACCTTGAGATGTAATCTTCCGGACGAGTTGGCATTAGCTTGAGTTTCAACTCACGGGTCATGAAACGGTATGTTCTACCGATTTCCTTTCTACCGACCCTGCTGGCTCCTGCAATTTCGTCCAGTGTTCTTGGTACATTGCACTGCCTGCACGCAGCGTATAATGATGCGGCCACAACGCCCTCAATGCTCCGACCTCTGATGAGATTCTTGTTCACGGCCTTCCTATAAACCATTGCCGCGGTTTCACGGACATTTCTTGGCAGACCCATTCCCGAAGCCATCCTGTCCAGTTCACTTAGAGCGAATGCTAGATTCCTCTCGGTTGCATTTGAAACACGTATTCTGCGCTGCCATTTTCT
>JAGLQM010000036.1 GCA_023136815.1 Thermoplasmata archaeon | reverse complement strand
GATATTGACAGTGTTGACGGCGACACAATGAATGTTGAGTTTTTCCCCAATCGTCCAGACTTGTACTCTGTCGAAGGTGTGGCAAGAGCGGTGCGCAATTTTATTGGCAAGGACAAGGGACTGGCTGATTACGAAGTCAAGCCTGGAGAAGTTGTCCTTAAAGTGGAAGAATCTGTTAATGATGTAAGACCGTTCATAGTTGCTGGCATAGTTCGTGGAGTTAACATGACTGACGAACTCATTGCCTCGCTTATGGAGGCACAGGAGAAATTGCATTTGACACTTGGTCGGAAGCGGAAAAAAGTGGCAATCGGTGTTCATGATATGCGGGATTTGAAGCCGCCTTTTGTCTACAAGGCAGTTGATCCAAAGAGCATAAAATTTGCTCCCCTTGGCTATGACTCGGCAATGGACATGGACGAGATTCTTGAATCTCATGAGAAGGGCATGGAATATGCCTGGGTTCTGGAAAACCAGACAAAATATCCTATCATTCTGGATTCTGAAGGCCAGGTACTAAGCTTCCCGCCAATCATTAATGGAAATATTACTTCCGTCACAGAAAATACCACTGAATTATTCCTTGACCTCACTGGCACTGATATGAACGCCCTGAATATGACACTAAATATTATCGCCACAATGCTTGCAGAAAGGGGAGGGAAAATCGAGACAGTTAAAGTTCAATATCCAGATAATGAAATGATTCTTCCTGATTTGAAGCCGAAAACCAGAGAAATCACCCGGGAGGAAGTCAATAAACTTCTTGGTACTGAGTATTCCACCGAGCAAATAATCGAATACCTTGGAAAGATGGGCTTCGGTGCCACATCAAATGGCGAAAAAATATCTGTCAAAACTCCAGCCTATCGGAACGATATCATCCACAATGTTGACCTGATTGAGGACGTTGCTATAGGAGCTGGCTACGGCCAAATAATCGGAACCATGCCCAAGAGCCTGACATTCGGGAAAGAAAGAGAAATCGAAATAAAATCCAATCTCACCAGGCGTTTGCTCATGGGCCACGGATACCTGGAAGTGAAGAGCATTGCGCTTTCTTGCGAGAAGGAGCAATTCGAATTAATGCAAAGGCCGGAATCCTCCAAACTGGTCAAAATCCAGAATCCAATTAATGATTATCTAACATGCATGCGCATGACCCTCGCACCAAGCATGTTCATGTTCTTCAAGGCAAATAAGCATCGCGATTTACCGCAAAATATCTTCGAGGTGGGTGACGTGGTTGTTGGAACTGATACCATACGCCATATTGCAGCACTGGCCATGCATTCCAAGGCTGGCTTTACCGAGATTAAGTCGCTGGTGCAGACATATTTGCGAGACATGAACATCAGGTTTGATTTGGGGCCGTGTGAAGACCCGGCATATATTCCTGGCCGGTCCGCGGAAATTCTGATAGATGGAAAGCCAGCTGGCAGTTTCGGGGAGTACAGCCCTCAGGTGCTGGAGAACTTTGAACTTGGGTATCCGGTGGCTGGGTTTGAGTTGTCAATAGATTAGACATGTTGGGAATAGACCGGGTATGCAAACACCACGCATTCCAATACTTTCGTTCACCCCCCATAAGTCTTTAAGAACCAAAAATCGCATAATCCCTGCGAGGAAAGAATTATGAACAAAACCGTTCCTGATAATCAAACAAATTTCATCCTATACACATCGAAGGACGGCGATGTCAATGTTGAGGTGGTGCTGAAAGATGAAAGTGTCTGGATGACGCAAAAAACAATTGGCCAACTTTTCGACAAGGAGAGAAGTGTTATCACAAAGCACTTGAATAATATATTTTCCAGTGGTGAGTTGGAAGAAGAAAGCAATGTGCAAATAATGCACTTTGCCCATTCGGACAAGCCCATCAAACTCTACAACCTAGACACCATAATCTCAGTGGGCTACCGGGTGAATTCATACCAGGCCACGCAGTTCCGTATCTGGCCACAAGAACCCTCAGGGAATACATGATAAAGGGCGTGTTAGTGCACTGGAAGCAGGTATCAAGGCAGAACAAGAATATGACAAATACCGCATAATCCAGGACAGGGAATATCTCTCGGATTTTGACAGAGTTGTGAAAAAGATTGGGAAGAAAAAGAGATAGCAATAATATACTTGGAGGCTATTTCGCCGCATAATGCTGAGGTAGCTAAGCCCGGTTTAGTGGCTGACTGATATGGTCTGCCAGACCAAAGGCGCCGGCCTTGAGAGCCGGTGGGTGCAAGTCCGCGGGAGTTCGAATCTCCCCCTCAGCGCTTCATTTTATTATTAAATAAATTCGCGCTGAGGGGAAGCAATTGTATTAAAATTATTGAGATTCGAACCAGGCGCAATTTTCAACTATTGATATTCTCTCATCAAAGAAAATTCCGCCGTGGTCAGAACTTTCTGATTATGTGTGAATTATACAGAGGAAAGTTCTGATTGTTGCCACCCTCTGTGCTTTTTTTATTCACAAATTCCACAGGAAAAACTAACTCTCCCTAAACTAATTAACATATAAAATTATGTTTACTATTTAAACCTTATGGCAAAACTTATATGTAGTTATGAAACTCATTACATTCATGATATGCATGACCGACGTAAAACTACTCAAAAGAGGCAACATCAACAAATCTAGAACCACTATTAGCGTAAGGCTAGGCACAAAGCACAAGCTTCTGGAGGTGGCAGACAAAGGCGAATCCTTTGATGATATCATATCAAGATTAATAAGTACAAATGAGAAGTTAGAAAATGACCTCATGAATTGTAAAAATATATTAGATGCCCATAAGATAAGTGAAACTAATATCATTGAATCATACAAACTAGAGAGAAGCATTGATTCAATAATCATATCTGGCGGAGATCAAATTCGATTTTCTTATAATAAGCCTATTGGCTGGCCATATAATGAATCTTATCAAATGGACATAATTATTGAAAAGGTCATTGGACAAAGTAATCGAGATATACTAAATAAAATCAAAAATGATCCTGAACAAAGAATATTGGTTCACCTGTGGATGGTTGGAAGAATAATAAACAAGCATTTTGATAGTGCATATGAAATTCCATTGAATAAAATGCTCATTGATCCAATTTATTGGAGGCAAGTATGGCAAAGGAATAAGCTTCCTGAAAGCTCATATTTGCACGATATACTGAAAGAAATTAATCTTTATGAGGAGTCGTTAAATGACTGAAAAACCCAAATTAGCTGCTGATCTGTTGGCTCCATACATAAAATCAAGAGTATATGAAGATGACAAATACTCTATAGAAATAGAATTGGTCTCCTCGGACAATAGCTTTTCATTCTTGGTTGGAATGAGGGTAAAAGAACCCCATCATGGAGGAGCATATCCTCAAAAGAGAATATCATTAGAGCAACATGATAAAGATGGACATGAAGGAGTACATGTTCAGATTCATTACCATGCAATTGAAAATGCCATGAAAATCGGAAAAATCTATGTCACATTAGATATCAAAGATGACATGGACCTGTTGGAAACAGCAGAGGGTTTTGTATATACCTTATATGAAATATTTTTAGCATCTGGCCCAAAATTAATATCAATTTCTGAGGAAATTTTCAATGTGCCACTCATAACTGATTTGAAAGATAAGAAACCAGTACTAATCATGAAAATGAAAACAAGTCTTGCAGAAAACATGATTCAAATTCGTGACCAATCAAGGGATGAGATTAGAATTATATCGCCAGATGATTTTGGAGTTTTATTGAAATCAAGGTCTGAGCTTGTCCCTCTTTTAGGCGGTATTGTTTCGGAATAGTCAACTATTGTTATCCTTTCATCAAAGAAAATTCCGCCGTGGTCAGAACTTTCTGATTATGTGTGAAATATTCAGAGGAAAGTTCTGATTGTTGCCCTCCGAAGTGAGAACTTCAATAATCAACCACATTGTTGAATTTCGAATCACACAGAATGTCCATGATTCTTTCTAACTTCTCCCATAAATTTCACTGGAAAAAAAGTACTAGACGGAAAACAAAGTTTTCCGGCATAGCACCATTTCCTTTCACTCTTCGCTTCTTTCAGAAATAATTCGCCAATCCCCGAACTTCCCATAGCAATCTATATATCCCATATTTCGATTTTCATGCAGAATCGGGTGCGTCATTATGACAGATTATGAACACATATTAGTGGATGGTCAGGAGATTATTACCATAACACTAAATCGACCGGAGATTCACAACCCCTTTGATGATAAGATGATTGCCGAGCTGACTGCCTGTTTTAACATTATTCAGAGCAAGCCAGATGCTCGGGCAGTGATTATTACCGGAGCCGGAAGATCCTTCTGTGCCGGTGCTGACCTTAACTGGATGAAGCGCATGGGCCAGTATTCGCTTGATGAGAATTTGGCTGATGCTGGTGGATTATCTGCCATGTTCCAGGCACTGGAAGATATTGAAATTCCGACGATTGCCAGGATCAATGGCGCAGCATTGGGCGGCGGAGCAGGCCTTGTCTGTGCCTGTGATTTTGCCATTGCCAGCGAGCATGTTAAGATTGGTTTCAGCGAGGTGAAACTGGGGCTTCTGCCTGGTGTTATTTCGCCCTATGTTATTGACCGCATTGGCGGAAAAAAGGCAGTACAATTATTCACCACCGGAGAAAGACTGGCTGCCGAAGACGCATTGAAAGTTGGGCTTGTTGATAAGGTTGTGAGCCTTGAAGGTCTGGATTTGATTATCAGCCAGTTGATTAAGCAGATTTTATCTGGCGGGCCAAAAGCAGTAAAGGAATGTAAGCGACTTGCCAGGGCTGGTGTGCATATGGAGCGTGACGAGTTCAAGAAATACTGCATCAGTGCAATTGCACAAATTCGGGCATCGCCAGAGGGCAAGGAAGGCGTAGGCAGCTTCCTTGAGAAAAGGGAACCCGCGTGGAGGGACTAAGCATGAAAATTGAAAAGATTCTAGTTGCCAATCGCGGCGAGATTGCTGTTCGGGTCATGAGAGCCTGCCAGGAGATGGGGATACCTTCGGTGGCAGTTTATTCTGAAGCGGATGAAAAAGCACCTCATGTGGAGATGGCCGATGAGGCATACAGTATCGGGGAGTCAGCACCCTCGGAAAGTTATCTGAATGTTCAGAAAATTATTGATGTGGCAAAGCAAAGCGGGGCTAATGCCATTCACCCTGGTTATGGATTCCTTTCGGAAAATGCTGACTTTGCAAAAGTTTGTGCAGAGGCAGGAATTAAATTTATCGGCCCCAGTGCCGAAGTAATTCATTCCATGGGCGACAAGATTCAGGCAAAACGCACAATGCGGGATGCCGGAGTTCCAGTCATTCCCGGATTTACGGGTGAAGAAGAAAATGAAACCCTGGAACAGGCATGCCAGCGCATTGGATTTCCAGTGCTCATAAAGGCCACTGCCGGTGGCGGTGGAAAGGGCATGAAGGTTGTTAATTCAATAGACGGGCTTCAGGATGCTGTTGACTCTGCCAGACGCGAGGCTAAATCATCCTTTGGCAATGATGAATTGCTTTTAGAAAAATATCTGGCTCGGCCAAGGCATATAGAATTTCAGATACTTGCCGATGAACATGGCAAGGTCATTCACTTATTCGAAAGAGAATGTTCCATCCAGCGGCGGCATCAGAAGGTTATTGAGGAAACTCCCTCGGTTGCGCTTAATGATGATCTGCGGGCAAGAATGGGAAACGCAGCAATTCTGGCAGCAAAAAGAATCAATTACACAAATGCTGGAACTGTGGAATTCATGCTTGATGATTCTGGTAATTTTTACTTTCTGGAGATGAACACCCGGCTTCAGGTGGAGCATGCAATAACCGAGGCAACAACCGGCATTGATATTGTAAAATGGCAAATCCGCATTGCCCAGGGTGAGCCAATGACACTGGAACAGGAGAAAGTAATCCAGCGAGGCCATGCCATAGAATGCCGCATTTATGCCGAAGACCCGGAGCAGGGATTCATGCCAAGCACCGGGATTCTCAAAACTGTTGAACTGCCTTCTGGCATCAATATTCGACATGACACTGGCATAAGCCAGGGAAGTCATGTATCTCCCTATTATGACCCTATGCTGGCTAAACTTATCGTATATGGCGAGGACCGGGCCGATGCTGCCAGGAAGATGGACTGGGCACTGTCCAATTACATTGCTCTGGGGGTTACCACCAATATTCCATTCCTTAAGGCGATTATACTGCATCCAGCATTTGTTGATGGTAATATTGACACGCATTTCATTGACACATACTTCAAGAGCTGGACAGTTGCTGAGGAGCTTCCCATAGAAGTGCTGATAGCTGCGGCAATTGATGATTTAAAACATTCTGGCGTAGTTGAGGAAGATGGCAGCCAACAGATTGCAGATGATGCTCATTCCCCCTGGAAGAGCATTGGAAGATGGAGAATAGATAGTTAGGTGATTTCATGAAATTACAATATGAATATTCTGGCAAACTTTATCCTGTTAATATCTCCAGAGATGGAGATGGCTTTAAAATTATAATTGGTGATGAGGAATTTCAGGTCGGATACAAGGAGGCAAAGGCCGGCTTCTGTACCCTTAACATAAACGGAAGACAGGTGAAATGCAATATTGCCACTGATGGTAGCCAGCGCCATATTTTCATCGGCGGAAACGTGTATCGATTCAACAAGGTAGAAGCTGGCGCAGCAGAGGGAGAATTTAGCGAACTACCGGCAAACATTACCTCGCCAATTTCCGGCAAAGTCATTGCAGTAGGGGCTGAATCTGGTTCTGACGTAGATGAAGGTCACGTTATTTTAACAATTGAAGCAATGAAAATGGAATATCAAATTAAGGCGCCTTATTCTGGAAAGATTGAGGCAATTCACTTCAAGCCAGGCGACCAGGTGGAGATTGGTGCGGTTCTTGTGGACATGGAGAAGATGGAGGATGATTAAATGGATGCAATAGAGAGTAAAATAGACATCAATGGCCAGGAATTCAAGGATAATAAAGAGCATTATCTGAAAATGATTGCCGATCTGAAGGAAAAAATTGAATGGGCAAAGGCCGGTGGTGGCGAAGAACGAATTGAGATTCACAGGTCCCGAAATAAAATGCTTGCCAGGGAGCGTGTAGATGCGCTTCTTGATTCAGATTCTCCATTTTTAGAACTGAATCCACTAGCAGCTCTGGGCATGTACAAGAATAGCGCACCTGGTGCTGGAGTTGTAACTGGTATCGGCATTGTTCATGGCCGGGAAGTAATGATAATAGCCAATGATGCCACTGTGAAGGGCGGAACCTACTATCCCATGACCGTGAAAAAGCATTTGCGGGCTCAAGAGATTGCCATGGAAAACAACCTGCCATGTGTGTATCTGGTAGACTCTGGCGGTGCGTTTTTACCCCTGCAGGATGAGGTATTTCCTGATCGGGAACATTTCGGCAGGATATTTTACAATCAAGCAAGAATGTCTGCCATGAAGATTCCCCAGGTTGCAATTGTCATGGGTTCCTGTACCGCAGGAGGCGCATATGTGCCAGCAATGTCAGATGAGACTGTTATGGTCAAGGGCAATGCAACCATTTTCCTGGGAGGCCCGCCACTGGTGAAGGCCGCAACTGGTGAGGAGGTAAGTGCAGAAGACCTGGGCGGTGCTGATGTTCATTGTCGGAAGTCTGGCGTATCAGACCATTACGTGCTAAATGACGAGCAGGCATTGC
>JAGLQM010000035.1 GCA_023136815.1 Thermoplasmata archaeon | reverse complement strand
TTTGTGTCCAGTATTAGCACGACCCCCTCGTCCGTGCTGTCCAGCATCCGATGATACTCCATGGCTGAAAGGAAATCACTTTCTGAGATTACAGGAGTTTCATCAGAATCCCCGTTATCTATACCTATGGCTGCTTTGTAATCGGGTGGGATAACATTGTCTCGGTTCGTTCTATCGTCTGCCATGAATTATCAAATTTGAAAAATGTTATAAAACGATATTAAACATGCCTGAAAAATATCAAAATTGATAACTCCATTTTTGACATTTTTCATAGAAAATCTGTGCCTATCCTAACTCGAAAACCACACCTGGTTTTCGTCAGAATGAATTTCTAATTCGTTCTGTATTTAACGAATATTTAGACATCAACTGTCAAAGTTTTATGATTTAAATGTCAAACTTGGGTTAGCCTTGGCTTGTCCAAAACACTATCAATAGATAGAGTATTAAATATATACAAAGTACACTTAGATGTTTGAAGCTATTAACCACCATCACTATTATATAGAATAATTACTTCACAGCGATTCAGCCCCTTGGTTAGAGTGGGATTGGCCTTCGAAAATCGATGGCGTGTTGCTTCCGAAAGGAGGCGCTGAAGCATAATGGAAACGTGATATACATGCGAAGCGAAGTAATGGGAAAGACATTGGCCATGTTCATGGTCATAGCAATGATAGCGACTGGGATAGCAATGCTCCCTACTGGAGCTATAGCCGCGGAATCATACACCTTGAAAGGAAAAGTATTGAACAATATAGGTGATGTTCCATTAGAAGGAGTTACAGTAATAATCGATATCGATGCAACTTCACAAAATGAGACCGTATATACAAACAGCGCAGGAGAGTTTTCCAAGGTTTTCATGCTTGATAACCCAGAGGATTTTACAGTATATTTCGGAATTGTAGGTTTTGGCAATGAAACAAGAAGCTTTGATACTGCCTGGTATGATAACAATACCGCAGACACACTCAGTACATTGCTTTTCCCACAAGATGTGGTTGAAGGAACTGTGTATGAGTTAGATTCAACAAACCCAATTGGTGGTGTAGAAGTAACCATTGATAATAATTTGCCAACAATAACGGATCCCAATGGTAAGTTTTTCAATTACACAAATGAAGCAGATGTTGATTTGTGTTTCAACAAAAATGGATACTATTCATCAAGCTCTCTAAATGTTATTGTAAGTGAGATATCACATGAGGATATATATTACATGGAGAAGATTGTTCCAACCCCAACGGTTCTTGTTAATGGTATTGTATATGGTGATGATTTAACAGATGGAATTTCAGGAGCTCAGGTCTCTATTTCAGAAGGCGATGACAAATGGATAACTGCAATTAGTGACGAGACTGGTTACTATAAGATGTCTGCCTACCCTGGAAATTACCAGATAATGGCATCTGCAGATAATTATTTAACAACCTTTGATGAATCATACTTTTTCACTGTTTCAAATGAAAAATCAGAGAGAGAATATATACAGTTGATTGAGATAGGAAACGAGAATGTTCATGTTCAGGGATGGGTTAATAGTAGTGCCGGTGGAAGCATTGATGATGCAGTTGTTAAGCTTCACAGAACAGATGGAAAATATGTAAATGACGTATTAACATATGGAGGCGGTTATTACTCTATCAATATAACTGCAGGTAATTTCACCATGGAAGTTTCCAATGAATCATATTTCACAAACGCCACAACATCAGTTACAGCTGCTGGAGTATATAATGTGGAACTTGACCCAATAACACAGAACTTCACATTGAGCGGTTTCGTGTTTGATAGAGAGGATGATTCTGTAATCGTTGATGCTGATGTCACACTTTACTCCAAAAACTATCTGTTCTCAGAGTCTACTAAAACAGGAGCAAACGGCTATTATGAATTTAATGTATCAACCAATTCAAATTACACAGTTGTTGTAGATGCTGATGGATACCAGTCTGAAATTGTGGATGTAAATTCAATCACTGACAACATATACAGGGGATTCGACCTGTATCCATCTGGAGAAGATACCATAGAAACAACATACACATTCATTGACTGGAACTCAATCCAGGTTAAGGAATTCAAGACACTCAGCGTTGACAATATAACTGCAAGATACACAGCAGACAGGACATGGGGAATGGGCGATTTAGGCTTTGACCTCACTGGAGTAGGAACCTTGGATGCTGGAGAAGTTGATGATTGGGCAACATATCTGGAGCAAAAGGGTGCTGAACAGAGGGATACCGCAGACTTCCTTACACTGGACAATCTCTACTATGAACTTGAAGGAAACTACACTGTAACTATAGATGGTGCAGAGGGTGTAATTGCAGCAGCCAACACAACAGTCTACATCAACGGTACATACAACTACGTACTTGTCGGCGAACTTGAGGATGCAAATGCAGATACTTTCCAGCTGACATTCAACTCAACATATGACAACTTGTACGAGGATTTCATCTTTGAGATATATGTCCCAGACTATGAGATGACCGAGAACATAACCGAGACAAACAATGTGGAAGTCACAGGATACAATAACCCAATCAGCATAAACCCAGAAGTATTCAATGAGGACTTTGAAGAGATTTCAATGACACTGAAGCGCTCAATGAACGGCACAGCAATGGCAAGTATTGTCAGCGGAGATCATTATTACGTGGTCAACAGCACATATGACAATTACACAGTCATAGTTGCACAGGGCGGTTCCGGTGGGTTTGACACAATAGTCAAGTTCAGCGCAGAGGATTCAACCGACCTTATCGGTGACATCAACAAGGCAAACTTCACATGGACCTTCGGCGACGGAACATTCGGCTGGGGTATGAATGTGGAGCACAACTTCACAGCAGTTGCAGGCGATGTTACAGTCACATTGAAAATCACCGAAACTGGCGGAAATGAAACCACCAGAGACTTATTTATCAAGGTAGACAGCCAGACACCAAGTGCAAGTATCAGCGTCATAACAACAGATGCAGATAATGTATCTGTTGCAAGCGGTGTTCTCACAGTCAATGAGGACACACCACTGGTATTCAGCGGCGTAGATTTCAATGACGCAGAAGGCATGGGCGATGAAACCATCGCAGGTGGCGCATCTGTAGACGAGATTAAAGATGGAGACGGTAACAAAGGAACCATCGAGAAGTGGTTCTGGTCATGGGGCGAGGACGATGCACCTGACGAGACAATCACAATGGATGGCAGTAACAACATCACACATACCTACTCCGAGCCAGGAACATACTACCTGAACCTCATTACCACAGATGTTGTAGGCCATGAGAGTGCAACTGCAAACTGGACCGTAAAGGTAATTGATAAGACAGCACCAATGCCAGAGTTCAAAATAGTTGACAACGTCACAACAGTGACAGAGGTTGTTGAGAATGTTGAATACGCCTACAATGCAAGCCTTTCGACAGACAACATTGACGATGTTGCAGATCTGGTCTTTTCCTGGATAATCGAGATTGATGACAAGGAGTTCAACTACACAGGTGAGACAATCACTTTCACCTTTTCCCAGGTCGGTGAGTTTAATGTTACACTCTTTGCAACAGACTCGGCTGGCAACAAGGCAAACAGCACACAGATAGTGCATGTGAACCTCGGCGAGAGGCCAAACATTCTCATGAAGGTGGGAAGCATGGTCTTTGACCCAGAGGATGGAACTGCTGGAAGTTCAATGAAGATAACTGTTAACCTTACAAACGATGGAAAGGTTGATGCAACAAACATCCAGGTAACCTTCTACATCAGGAACGACGAGGGTGATGACGCCGAGATAGGCACAACAACAATCAGCACACTGGCTGCTGGTGACGAAGCCGAGGCATCCATCACATGGACACCGGGCAAGAAGGGAGATTATTCCATCTGGGCAAATGCAACCTGCGCACAGGAACATAAGTCTCAGTACTGGGACAACAGCGTCAAGGACTTCAGCATTGGCGGACCACAGACTATCACCATTGCCGAGGCAAGCTGGGTATTGCCAGCAATTGCCTTGGGAATAATTGCAGTGGTTATTGTTGTGTTCTTCGGTTTCAGATACTTCATGCAGCGCGGTGTTGAGACAGACAAGTCTGGCGAAAAGAGGAAGAAAAGATAAGCCTAGAACTAATGCGGCTGGCCACTGTGCCAGCCGCTCATTTTCACTTTTATAGAATTTTTATCTTAAACCAAACTTATATATAGCCAATTACTGATTATTATCATAGAACAGGTGAATTACTGATGGAGAAAAAGATACATCTGAAGGTTGACAAGAACGATAAGGACATCAGCCTCCGGGACGTCATAGAGAAGATTACCGAAATTCAAACGGCAAACCCTGACCGTGAGGTTTTTTGGGACGGTGACGAACATGCAATCTGCTCCAGGCCCAGATAATCAACGCTTCATATTCCAATCTGCGTTTCCATACTTTTCATTAATCAATTGCTTTATCAGCTTATTCTCATAATCAGTGAGTTCAGATTTTTCAAACTCAATATCAAATACTGCTTCAAAGCCTTTAACAATTGCTGACTTTATTTTCTCAAGATCTGGTTCTTGTCCAGTAATCTCTGTAATAGAAGTTACATAGGTTTCCGGTTTCTGACCGCGTTCCTCTATCTTTGCAAGGTCCATTTTAAGGGCACTGGAAAGCATATTATTATCATTGTTCAGAACAAGTGTGCCATGTTGCAGAACAATGCCCCAACGCCTCATTTGCGCACTTCCAGACACTTTACGGCCATCAACTAGGACATCATTGATTGATTTAAATTCAGCATCTATGCCAAGTTCCTTCAATGCCAGTACAATTGCTCCACAAACAGTCTCAAAGGCCTTATTTCGGTTATTTGGCAGTATTGTCTCATCAATAGCCAGCCCATATACTAAATGGCCAGGGCCTGTGTAAACAGCACTGCCGCCGGTAATTCTGCGAACAATCTGGATATTCTTCTGCCTGCAGAATTCTAAATTAACCGATTTTTCAACTTCCTGAAAATAGCCCAGAGAGATAGTTGACACATTGCGCCGGTAAAAATGGAGGGTATTTGGAATTATATTTTCAGATACAGCCCTTGCAATAGCTTCGTCTGCTGCAACTGTGAACGCAGGCTCTACCAAGTCTGAATCTACTAATCTCCACTTCATTGGAATGAGTATAGAACTATATGTTAAAAAGAATTAGACAAGAGAGTCCGTATATTAATGAGATAATTTCAACAAGACTTTAATAGGTTTTGGTCAATCCCCCGCCGTGGTTCATATGTTGGTGGCTGATGTGCAAATCAGACTCAAGAAAGGTGTGGCAGACCCAGAGGGCAAAAATACAAAAAAAGCTCTTGAACTTTTGGGATTTAGCCAGGTTGCCGAGGTCAAGACCTCGAAATACTTTTCAATTCATCTGGATACTGATGATGAAGCACTGGCAAAAATTGAAGTTGAAAAAATGTGCCAGAGCTTATTGGCAAACCCGGTCATCAATGATTATTCCTATGAATTCAGGCACTTGAGTGATTAATTTGTCTCTTGAAGGCCTCTACAAAACAATTGAAGCTCCATTTCCTCTAAGTGAAATTTTGCTTAGCCAGGCAAATGATGAGCAACTGATTGCTCTAAGCCAGGAAAGCGGTACCGGGTTAAGCCTGGATGAGATGAAAGCCCTTGTTGATTACTTTGGTAAGCTTGGCCGCAATCCAACGGATATTGAGCTTCAGTCAATCGGCCAGGCATGGTCCGAACATTGCTGCTACAAGAGCTCAAGACCAACTTTAAAGGAATTTGTTTTTGGAATTGACAATTCTCAGGTTATTGACCGTGGGGATGCAGGAGTCATGGAATTTGATGAACATCATGCTTATTCACTTAGAATCGAATCTCACAATCATCCCAGTGCAGTGGAACCATACGGTGGCGCGGCAACGGGCATAGGCGGAATAGTAAGGGATGTGCTGTGCATGGGATGCCAGCCAATAGCTCTTATTGACCCGATTTTCTTCGGGAAACTAGACACACCAATGGAGACATTGCCCAAGGGCACAAAACATCCACGTTATCTCTTTGATGGGGTTGTTTCCGGCATCCGTGATTATGGCAATCGAATAGGAGTGCCAACTCTATCTGGCGGAGTATTTTTTGATGATTCATACACCGGAAACTGTTTGGTAAATGTGGGATGTGTTGGCATAGCCAGAAAGGAGCATCTCTACAAGAACGCAGTTGGCGGTGTTGGTGATAATCTTGTACTGGTTGGTGGAGCAACCGGCAGGGACGGGATTCATGGCGTGACATTTGCATCTGCAGTACTGACAGAAGATTCAGAGGAAGACTCACGTGGCGCAGTTCAGCTTGGCGACCCCATAATGAAGGAACCTGTGATTCACGGCGTTCTGGAAGTTGCCCGTCGAAAGTTGATAACTGGAATGAAGGATTTGGGCGGAGGAGGATTGTCCTGCGTTTGCGGAGAACTGGCCTATGCTGCCGGATTCGGAGTTGAAGTGCAGCTTGACCGTGTTCCAACCAAGGAAGAAGGTCTTCTACCCTGGGAGATATGGGTCTCGGAGAGCCAGGAAAGAATGATGTTGGCTGTTACAGACGATAATTTAGACGAAGTATTACATGTCTTCAAGTTCAATGACGTGCCAGCAACAATAGTTGGCAAGGTAATTCCTGAACAAATAGCAAGGGTATTCTTTGACGGCGTGAAAATTCTGGAAATGGAACTGAAATTTTTAACTGGGGGACCGGAATACTGCCGCCCCAGGACTGTGAAGACACCAGAAGAACGGTGCACTGAGAATCCTCCAGAGGAAATGACTGACTACTCTGATGCGCTTTTGAAATTACTGGCAGACCAGAATATTTGCTCAAGAGATTGGGTAATACGCCAGTATGACCATGAGGTTCGCGGTTCAACCGTTTTAAGGCCACTGCAAGGAGTTCTGGGTCATGCATGTCATGGCGATGCATCTGTTCTAAAACCGGTGGAGGAAAGCTGGAAAGGACTGGCCATTACTACTGCTGTTAATCCCTGGGTTACGGCAGTTGACCCATATCGCGGCGGAAAAGGAGTTATCGATGAAATGTGTCGAAACCTTATTGCCGTGGGAGCCAAACCACATTCATTTTCAAATTGTCTGAATTATGGGAATCCCGAGATACCAGAACGGCTGGGAGAATTCCATGAAACAGTCAGGGGCATCGGCGAACTGGCTGAATCTTTGAATATTCCAACGCCAAGTGGTAATGTGAGCTTCTATAATGAGAGCGAATCAGGCTCAGTTCTGCCAACTGCCACAATGCTGGGTGTTGGAATTACTGAAGATGTACGCCAGTCTATTACTTCCGACCTGAAAGCATCTGGAAATATTATTTACCTCATTGGAGCAACCGGCCCGGAAATGGGCGGTTCTGCCTATTATCGAGTAAATGGAAACAGCAGCCCAAAGGTTCCAGATGTGGATATTGATATTCTCAAGGCCAGCATGGATGCCATGCTCTCTGCTATGGCAGAAGATTTTATCAAGAGCTGCCATGACCTATCAGATGGTGGACTGGCAGTGGCAATTGCTGAAATGTGCATTGGCGGCCAGATTGGTGCTGATATTGACATTGGCCAGATTGCTGAGCTTCGTGGCGATTTGAAGCTTTTCTCTGAATCAAACACCCGCTGGCTGGTGGAAGTTGAGCCAGCAAGGGCTCCGATGTTTGAAAGCCTATTTGGTGAACTGGCTTTGTTCCAGATTGGCGAAATTGGTGGCGATGAACTCACAATAATAGACAATGAATCACAGCTTTTAAAATTGAAAGTTTCACTATTGGAAAATGCCTGGAAAAATACTATCTGGCATGCCATGGGGGGTGAGTCCTGATGATGATAAACAAGAATTGTTTAGCATTTGAGGAACCTGCTTCGCAGAAGGAGGTTCTCTCATGAATCTTGAGGACATTAGAGTTGCAATCCTGAGAATCGAGGG
>JAGLQM010000034.1 GCA_023136815.1 Thermoplasmata archaeon | reverse complement strand
TGAACCAATGCCTTTGTCAGAAATGGATGACGCAGGAAACCAATCTCAAACTTCCGCTGCAGCTTCAGCAGAAGACGCCGATCCGTGGGCCGTCAAGATTGCGGCTGATCCGAATAATTCTACCCTTCACAATGAAGCTGGTGACTATTATTTTGAAAACGAAAATTATGAAACCGCTCTGGGATACTTCACCAGGGCTGTTGAAATTGTGCCACTGGATACGGTTGCCTTGCACAATAAGGGATCTGTTCAGTTCGTTCTGGAGGCGTATGATGATGCAATTGTCACTTTTGACCAGCTTATTGCTATCGACAGCAATGATATTGATGCTTACCTGACCAAAGGGGCTGCTTATTTCAAGTCTGGCAGATATGATGATTCTATTGAAGCACTCAATAACGTGGTGAAGAGAGAGATGAGCAATGCAGCCGCCTGGTATTACAAATCCTTGGCTGAGGCAATGAAGGGCAATCTGAAACTGGTTGTGCCGTTCCTTACCCGTTCTGTTGATATTGAAGAGGAGTTCAGGGGTAGGGCAAAGACAGACCCTTCATTTGACAAGGTCAGGGACACTCCTGAGTTCCAGGCAATCGTTAATAAATAAAGGTGACTCGATGAAAGAACTGTGGATTGAAAAATACCGTCCCAAAGTTTTGGGTGATATTGTTGGTCATGGAGAGATTATCGAGCGATTGAAGGCCTATGTTGGCACCACAAATATGCCCCATCTTATGTTCGCCGGTCCCGCGGGAACCGGAAAAACAACCAGTGCAATTGCACTTACCAAGCAAATGTTTGGAGATGATTGGCAAACCAATTTTCAGGAATTAAACGCATCGGATCAAAGAGGGATTGATGTGGTTCGTAAAACCATCAAGGACTTTGCCAGAACCGCTCCATTGGGTTCCATCTCTTTCAAGATAATCTTCCTTGATGAGGCCGACGCACTTACTTCGGATGCCCAGGCTGCACTTCGTAGAACCATGGAAAAATATTCCGGTACCTGCAGGTTCATCTTGTCATGTAATTATTCTTCCAAGATAATTGACCCAATTCAGTCACGGTGCGCGGTTTTTAGATTCAGACCATTGCTTCCAGATGATGTAATTGAATACATAAAACGCATAGCAAAAGCCGAGAAGATTGACATAACTGATGATGGTCTGGATGCCCTGCTTTATGTTGCTGGGGGTGATCTCAGAAAGGCCACAAATGTCTTCCAGGTTTCGTCGGCCTTGGGTGGAATAATTGATTCAGATACTGTTTTCAAAATCAGTGCCACCGGCCGTCCCAAGGATATAATAAATATGATGGAACTGGCTCTGGCCGGGAAGTTTGTTGAGGCCAGGGACTGTCTTGATGCCTTGCTTGTGGAGTATGGTCTATCAGGCGAGGATGTGATTCGCCAGATGCATCGCAGCGTTTTCGAACTTGAGATATCTGAACTTGGAAAAGTTAAACTTATAGACAAGATGGGTGAGATTGAATTCCGAATGGTCGAAGGCAGTAATAGCCGCATTCAACTAGAGTCTCTAATTGCCTATATCACACTCATTGGAAAAGAAATTCAAAGATAATTTTGCCATTTGCTTATAACTATATTCCTATTATTTAGTTATTCAATACATATCTTTATATTAAATAAGGAAATCTCCGCCACAACCCTACTGAGGGTGCAATAAATAAACAGAGGTATAAAAATGTCAGATGATTACGCACCAAAAGCAAATATCGAATTCGAGACTATTGGTTCAGAGAGAAAAACATTTGGAAGAAATAACTTTCTGGAAGTGGCAAGGAAGAAGGCAGTTACAGATGACGGAGTGAACGAATTCATTTCTGTGTCCAGGGGATACTTCCTGCCAGACGGAAGCGCAAGGTTCAAGAAATCCTTGACAATTCCAGATGACGACGAACTCAAGACTTTCGTCTCCGATATGATAAAGAACCTGTAATAGGACTTCGCAAGAAGTTCAATAAATTGAGGCTTGAGGGGTTAACATGGCTAAGACTAACGAGTCAATCTGGAAAAGATGGGATGTGATGGCTTTACTATTCATCGTGGTAGTTGTATTAGTGGCAGCAGGTGGTTATGCGGCTTATGGTGCAATATCTCCAGTTCAGGAGTCCACAGAACCAGGACTGACTGTGCAGGTAGGTGACCAGATAAACGTCAATTATATTGGCATGTTTGAGAACGGTATGGTTTTTGACACCTCTATTCAGAGTGTGGCCGAAAACGATACTCTCTACCCCAAGAGCCTCTCTTTTTCTGCAAAATCACCATACAACCCGCTGAACTTCACTGTTGGCGAGGGCCAGATGATTGCTGGTTTTGACCAAGGTGTTGTTGGTATGGGCATCAACCAGACAAAGGTAATAACCATACTTCCAGAGGATGCATATGGTTACTCCAATGATGAACTGATTCTGACAAAAAATCTTATCGAGGCCTATCCCGTATTTGAATGGACCTCCAATTCCACAACTTTTCAGGATATTTACCATGTCCCTGCTATTTCGGGAACCACTGTGGAAAACAAGGAATATGGCTGGAACATGACTGTCTACTCTGTTGATTCCATTAGTGGAGACATCCTGATGAAGAATGAACCCATGGTTGGTGAGGTAATCCAGATATACGATGCTTGGGATTCCATTGTTATTTCGGTGGACTCCTCTGCAAATCAGGGCATTGGAGAGATTATAGTCAAACATCTTCTCTACTCAGAGGATGGGGGGAACATTGCTGGTTTTGATTCCAATGGTCCGTTCCTGATAACTGATGTGGATCCGACTGCTGGAACTGTGACTATTGATTACAACAGGGAAGTTGTTGGCAAGACTCTTGTATTCAAGATAACCATTGTATCAATTGTTCCAGTACTGCCTTGAACTCCTGGTTTTTCTGTAATTCCATGATAAAACAGTAAGCAAAAAAATTATGGGATTACAGCCTAAATTTGATACTATAATCACATTCATTTTTGTCAAATTTACGCTGTTTAGCGTGGGGGGTTCTCAGTCATTATGGCTCAGGGACATAATAAGCCGGTAATTATATATAATATTATTAATATGTTGAGATTAACACAGTCGTGACTATGTTTAGTTAGGGATGGGCAGCCAAGCTAGCTTAACACCGATGATGGAGTGAAAGGTGTGACCAGCAGTTATTTAAAAGCCATGCAGCTCACAAAGCAGCTAGAGGAAAAAGTAAAAGAAGAAAAAGAGAACCGTCATCTTGCTGAAAATGAGGTGCTGAAGGCTGAGGATATAATAAAATCAGCCAAGGTTTCGGATATCAACGTGGCAAAAGCAGAAGCACTTCTTGTCAATGCCAGCAATTCAATCAAGGGCAAGGATTATGTAGATGCTATCGGCCATGCTACACAGGCAAAAGATGTGGCCATGCAGTCTTATACGGATAGCGTTCAATCCATTATTGACTCGGTTGACAAGCTGATTGAGGTTGGGGCCGACAGTGTTGAGGGAATAAAGCTTCTTGAGGAAGCAAAAAATGCGCTGGCTAACAATGATTTTGAGAAGGCAATGACCATCGCAAAGGAGAGTTGGAGTGAGTTGGAATCGGTTGCCCAGGCACATCTCTCTGAAACATTCTCCAAGGCCCAATCAATGATTGTTCTGGCCAAGAATGTAGGTGAAGATGTTTCAGCTAGTAATGATCTTCTGGAACTGGCAAGAAAATCCATGGAATCTCAGAGCTATTTTGTGGCACTGGACCAACTGAATGCATGCATGGAATCAGTGGGTTCCGGACTTTCTTCCCAGGTTGACGAACTTCTTGACGAGGCCAAGAGCTATATGGTCACTGCAAAGGAACTGGATACCGACGTTGATAAGGTCACAGAGCTCATATCCAGAACAGAGGAGGAAATCCAATCTTCAAATCTGGAAGATGCCTTGAGTTCGGCTAGACTTTCAAAATCAGAAGCCGAAAAAACCTTAAACAGGGCAATTAGCGATAATCTGGAAGACCAGACATTGAGAATTCAGGAAGCCGATAAGATAGGATCTGATATTGATAAGGCCAATGATATACTTGGTATTGCAAAATCCGCCCTTAAAGGGGGGAATTATCTTGATTCCATAGAAGCCATAAAAGAGCTTGAATCCGAGATATACAATGCCCAATTCCAGAGAGTGCTGGGTACAATCTCACTATCACGTTCAAAATTCATTGCAGCCAATAAGATTGGTGCAGACCTCACCGAGGCAATGGAATATCTTAACAATGCAAAGTGCGCACTCAAGGAAGGTACCTTTGCTACTGCTCTGGAGATGGCACTGAAAGGTGATGCTGTTGTCGATACGATTGTAGGCGAGTATGAAGACATAGAGAACACAATAGCCAGCATTGAAGAGCAGATAAAAACAGCAAGGGAGATGGGAGCCGAAGTCACCAATGTGGGACATTCTATCATTTCGGCCAAGGAATCTCTGGAAGCAAGGGACTTTGAATCTGTCCTGGCATATGTTAAACAGGCCAATGAAGAAGTTTCCAGTGCTCTTTACTCCTTTGCTACTGAGTGTATTGAAATTGCAGAACTCGTCATAAGTGCCGGGGACCGCTTGGGTGCTAATCTAAAAGAGCCAGAGACCATGATGAAGCAGGCAATAGATAGCATCAAATCAGGTAACTATCCGAAATCCATCGAGCTATCTGGTAACAGCACAAAACGTGCAGAGGAAATTATCCGAATACATGTTTCAAATACCATTGCCTCTGCGGAACTGGCAATATGTGATGCTGATAATGTAGACCTAAATATGATTCAGGGACTTCTGGATAATGCCAAGGATGAATTTGACAAGAATGCATTTGACAGGGCCTTTGTACATGCAGACCGTGCCCTCAATATGTTGGAGACCAGCCAGTCCCAGAAGGCCAGGGACATGGTGTCTAATCTGAATTCTGCCATAGTTACTGCCAGTAAGATGGGGTGTGACATCGGAGGGCTTGAGAACATCAGCAGCAAATGTGATGAGATGTTGAAGATCCGGGATTTCTCTGGTACTTTGGCCGATGCGGAGAAGGCACTGGTCGATGTTAAGAACCAGCAGTATGTTGCCGCTGAACGAATGTTCGGTGAAGGTAAGTTAGCAGCAATTGAAGCAAAGAAATTGGGCATTGATATTTCAGATATGAAGGAAGGTCTGAAGAGGGCCAAGACCTCTTTCTCAAAGGCCGATTTATTCTCAACCTATAACGAGAGTTTAGCTGCCAAAAACTTGGCAGAAAATCAAATTGAGTACCATCAGAAAGCCTATGATGCGATAAACAAAGTGGCTGCAGTACTGGCAGAGGTCAAAAAGAATAAGGTTGATGTCAAGGATGCAATGGGTATTCTACTTTCTGCAAAGGGAATGTTTGAGAGATTCGAGTATGAGAACGCATTGAATGAGGCCGAGAAAGCCAAGGAAGTGACCGAGATGATTGTTAACCTCTACACTGCTGCCAGCAAGCTTGACTTTGTTGAGGAAAGTATGGGACTTCTGAAACTGCTGGAAGTAGACCCTGGAGATCTTACCGGCAAGGTTAAGGAACTATCCAATCTCATCAAAGGACAGGATCAGGCCAATGCACTCCTGCTTGCCGAGGTGCTTGAGAATTCGGCACGGGACGTTCTGGCACCTAGTATTTCAAAATTAATTTCATCAACTCAGTCTTCCATAATGGATGCAAAAGAGCAGAATTTGGTAGTAAATTCTCAGGAAGTGCGTCTGGACGATTCCAGGAAGGCACTGGATGCCAAGAGATACAAGGAAGCAGTTGAACTGGCCAATCAGGTCAAGGTTGAGATAGAGGAAATAAGAACACTCAGCCAGAGGGCTGCAATGGAGATCAAGGTAGCTCAGGATGTCCTTAATGAAGGCGAGAATCTTCATGCCGATATTTTAGGGTCCAAGAAGCTGCTGGAAACATCACTCACTGAACTCAATGGTTCCAACTATAAGCAGGCAATTGACCTCGCGATCAGAAGCTCTTCCGAATCCAAGAAGTCCATCAAGACCCATGTTTCCAACACTATCAAGGCCTTCAAATTGTCCATTGAAAAGGCCAAGCTGGAAGGCATCAATGTTGTTGCGGCTGAAAAGCTCATGAGCAAGGCCACCGAAGCGTTCAATAAGAAAGATTATAAATCCGCCCTCTCCGAGGCAATGAAGAGTGAGGGTGAGCTTGAGAAGGTCGGCCTGCAGCAGGAAATGGCCAAGAAAGCCATCACAACTGCCGAGAAGAAGCTCAAGGTGGCCGAGGAATCTGGCATAGTGTCCAAGAAGGCTAAGAGTATTATCGTCCAGGCAAGGGAGGAAATGAAGGACGGCAACTATGTCAAGGCACTGGAACAGGCAATTCAGAGTGGTGACGAGCTTCATGAAGTCAGCGAGGACTTCAGTGAGGCAAAAGAGGCCATCCAGACACTTACTGCTCTGATTGAGTCAGCCAAGATTATCAAGGCTGATTTTGCCATCGCGGAAAAATTGCTGGCTGATGCTGAAAGTGCAAAGGACGGTTATGATTATAGAATTGCAACGGAAATCGCCAAGGAGGGTGCTATTGAGGCCAGACGTCTTTCCCACTCTCATCTGAACTCTCGACTTTCCAAGGCCTACAAGCTTACTGACCTGGCAGGCAAATATGGAATAGACATTGCTGGTTCCAGCTCATTATTGGCCGAGTCCAAAACCTTTCTGGAGACAGGCAAGTTTGGTGTGTCCAGTGAGAAGATAAACATATCTTTAAATGACGCACAGGGCAAGATAAAGGTATTCTTTGAAGACCATTACTCTCAATCAGAGCGTGCAATGGAGCATGCAAAGCAGGTTGGTGCTGACATCGAGACCAGTCAGGAACTTCTATCCAAGGCCAAGAAAACATTTGACGAGGGCAAGTTCAAGGAGGCAATCGACCTTCTTGAGAAGTCCAAGGATGCTATTGATCTGGAAAAAGGCTTCGAGAGAGAGTTCATCGAACTCACCTATGAAGCAGATAGGATTATATCCAATTCAAAGAAATTCGGCATCAATGTCAAGGTGGCCCAGACCCTCTTCGACCAGGCAAAGAACCAGAAAGAGAAAGATTATCAAATGGCACTGGCCACAATGAAGAAGACAATTGATGTGGTGAATAATGAGATAGATGCCTTCAGACCACAGCTTGTTGCAGATATTATCGTTGACAAGGTCCAGGTGGGTGAGTGGGTTGATACAGACCTGATTATCAAAAATAAAGGGAAGGCTCTTGCCAAGGATGTGAAGATAAACATTATTGGAGATATTTCTGTTGAGAGTCACATACCAATCGAAACTCTGAGGGGCGGCGGTGAAATAACCCAGAAGATTAAGATGAAATTTGAAACCCCTGGAGATGTGCCAGTCATTATCAGGATGTCATCCACAAGAATCATGGACGGCAAGGTATTCGAGGATGAGGCTGGCGACCATGTGTTTGTCATGGAAGCAAAGGCCAAGACTGCTAAACTATCTGCCGAGTCCTGTTTCGAGCAGATGAAGGCAGCGGCAGACACAAAGTGCAATATCTGTATGGGTAAGGCAAAAGCTGGCGTGGACATCATAAAATGTTCCTGCGGCAATGAATATCATGCTCTATGTGCCAGAAGATTTGGCAAGTGTACTGGCTGTGGAACCGAATACACTGAAAAGATGGATGAAACTGCCTCGGAAGACATAATTGACGACCTTGATAAGCCAGCAGCTGAAGAAAAGAAAGAAGAAACACCGAAATCTGTAAAGAAAAAGGTTGCTTTGAAATTTTGATTGTCCAATTTGGGCATAGCTATTTTTGATTGTGGGTTCTCCGCGTAAACTACCAGCCCCTAAATGGACTGGTGTTTCTAGATTAGCAGAATAGTTGCCAGTTCCTTTAGTCCTATTTTTGACCATAACTTACATCGCAAATTTGACACATAAGTTATCATTTATGTTTGTTAAATCTGCATATCAGCTATCTTTGACGTATTATTTAAACCAAATTATGCTTGTCAAATCTGCGTTACTCCTATTTTTGACTGTGATTTATGCTCAAAGTGTC
>JAGLQM010000033.1 GCA_023136815.1 Thermoplasmata archaeon | reverse complement strand
GCGATCATCCACTGGATGGCCTGGAACTTCGAAATCGGCCTGCCGAATTGCTCGCGCTCCTTTGCATATTTTACGCTCTCGTCGAACGCTCCCTGGGCTATGCCCACGGCCAATGCTCCCACTGCTGCTCTTCCGCGGTCAAGAATATTCATTGCACCGGTGAAGCCAGTACCCGGTTCTCCCAGTATATTGTCCCTGGGAATACGGCAGTCCTCGAAAACAAGTTCCGAAGTGTGGGAGCCTCTGAGGCCAAGTTTATCCTCCTCGGTCCCCAGAGTGTAGCCAGGGGTGCCAGTTGGGACCACGAAGGCACTTATTCCCCTTGCGCCCTTTGACTTGTCAGTGACTGCCATAACGGTCACATAATCACCAATGGCTGCATTGGTTATGAAAATCTTTGTCCCATTGAGTACCCATTCATCCCCCTCAAGAATAGCAGTAGTGCGCATTCCTCCGGAGTCCGAGCCAGCACCAGCCTCAGTCAAAGCCCAGGCAGTTAATTTCTTTCCTGCAGCAATGTCTGGAATCCACTTTCTTCGCTGCTCCTCGGTACCACGTTCGAAAATATGGCCCAATCCAAGTGAGTTATGGGCTTCCATGACAATGCCTGTTGAACCGCAGACCCTGGCAATTTCCTCCAGGGCTATCATGTAGCTTATCTTATCGCAATCAGCACCGCCATATTCCTTTGGCACGGTCATGCCCATGAGGTTCATCTCACCCATACGTTCGAGTATTTCCCTTGGAATATCACCGTTCTTGTCAATATCTCCAGCTACTGGCCTGATCTCTGTCTCTGCGAACCTGCGTACAGTGTTCCTGAGCATATCATGTTCCTTTGTGGGGTTAAAGTCCATTATACCACCCTGGGCTTAGAAAGGCAATCACAAATAAAAAGTTTAGTTAGGCAATGTTATGTACTAATTCATCGAATTGTCAGTTATACTCCTGACAATTCGGCGGTCATTTTCGAAAGTCAACATTTTAAGTGCCTCGGAGGGGTTCTCCCAGGCATAGGTACTGAAATCTGGCTCCAGGTTCATTTCCTGCTCTGTACTGTTTATACCCATGAGAAAATAATGCACGGTCTTATTGTAATTCACATTGTCTGGCCGCCAGAGGAATATGTACCGCACCAGGCCAATCTCCCGTATTATCTTCAAATCACTCAGGCCAGTCTCCTCCTGAACCTCACGAAGAGCAGTCTGAATCAGAGTTTCACCAGGTTCCATTTTGCCCTTTGGAAGAACCCAGGTTCCTTCCTGTTTTCTACGAAGAATCAACACCTGGCCCTCATGGTTGAGCACCACGCCGCCTGATGATATGACAGAATGAACTGGTTTACTTAGGTCTGGCCGGCCTGTGAGCTGCTTTTCACTTATTGGATCACTTCCGCCCTGCTTGTGCCGTCTGAGCCTTCTGAAACTTGAATGACATTGCCCATGAGTTCCTTCACATCCTCTACATGGGTAATGAGGAATATTTGCTTAAATCTATTGCTCAAACCATTCAGGGTGGTTAGCAAGGCACGTTTGCGGTTAGCATCCAGACTGCCGAATATCTCATCCAGGACAATCATGTCAAAACTGTTTGTCCCGTGCCTGGTGGCAATTATTTCGGAAATAGCCAACCTTAGACACAAATTAGCCAGATCCTTTTCTCCACCTGAAAAACGATCCAGTTTATGCATATCCCCAGCATCCCGAATACTTATATCATAATCCTCGCTTAATTCTATTTCATTATAGCGACCTTCAGTGAGCACGCTAAGAAGCTCTGAGGACATACTGGCCAGTGCCGGCCGGATTCTGCTGATAAGGTGTTTTCTGAACTCACCTATGACTGTTTCCAGTGCTGTCAATATTTCAGCTTCAGCCTTTTTCTTGTCATATTTCTTTTGAACTTTTTCCAACCTTGCCAGTTCTCCGGTTCTGGCTTTCTGGCGTTCCTCAAGACGAGCAATTTCTGAATCCAATTTCATTTTCTGGCGGTCAATAGTTCGCAAATCAATATTCATTTCCTCGTAGGCCGCCTTTGCCTTGTCAAATGATTTCTGGTCAAATTTAATACCATCCAGCTTTGTCTTCACATCTTTAAGCTGGCATTTGGAATCTAGAAGCTTTTCCTCAAGACTATCCTGACGTTTTCGAAGTTTGCTGCCCCGCTCCACCTTGGCCTGAAGAATGTCAAAATCCTTCAATCGCTGACGAAGCCTTTCTTCCCTTTTGGCCAGTGCCTGGAAAAGAGCCTTTGAGCCTTCCTGCTCCTTTTCCATATCTGAAAGTCTGGTAGAAAATACCTGGCTCTGTTTTTTCCGGTCATTTATCTGGCTTTCGAATGCATCAAGGAGTTTTTGATAGGTGTCTCCAAGCTTGCGCTCGCATGTGGGGCAGTCAGATTCCGGTCCCATATTCTCAATCTCGGACATGCTGGTCTTGATTTTATCGATCTCCCGGGCAAGATGTTTTATTCCGGCTTTGTGCTCGGTCACCTGCACTACTAATTTTTGCTCCTGACTCCTGGCTAATTTTTGCTTGTCCAGCACGCTTTCAAGATCTGATTTTATTTTGCTGGCCTTGGGTTGAATTTCATTATATTGAGTTTCAAGCACCTCAAGCTGCTTCAGATCTGCAGCAAGTTCTTCCTTCTGTTCCTTCAGGATGGAAAGTTTTGCCTCCAAAGCCTTTTTAGTTAATTCCAGTTTTTCTTTCTCCCTGGCCAATTTATCCAGGCTATCAAGTTCTTTCTTCAGCTTCTTGTGAACGCTCTCGATATTTTTCAGCTCATATTCCAGACATTTATGAGATTTAGCAAGCTCTTTTTTCTGTGTCTCCAGGCCTACTAATTTTTTTTTCAGTTCCTTAACAACCGAACCACCATCATCAGTTGTAAGTTCATCCCTGGCACTCTGGATTGCATCTTTCGCATACCTGGCATCTTCCCGAATATGCTTGATAGCTTCATCAATGTTTTCTATGTCCAGCAAGCGCAGAACCATTCTTTTCCGCTCGCCTTTTGGCTGGCTGGTGAGTGCATTTAATTCCTTCTGGCGGGCAAATACCGAGATAAAAAAAGATTTATGGTCCATCCCAAAGAGTTTCATGAGTGCCTGGCTTACTTCTTCGGTCCCTCTAGCCATGAGATTATCACCTGCATACATGGATGCATTCATTGTCAGGTTCTTGCCTTTCATTGTGCGCTCAACAATATAGCCAGTATCTTCAAAATCAAATTCAATACGAGCCATACAGGGTTCAGTGTGGTTTGCTCCTTGACGCTTGATGCTTTCCTTGCCAGTACGTACGATTTCCGATTGATTGCCAAATAGTGCCCAGGCAACAGCCTCCATTAATGTTGACTTGCCACTTCCGTTGGGGCCAATTATTGACACCATGCCGTCCGGCAGTTCTAATTCGGCTAATTTAAATCGGCGATAATTCAGGAGCTGGATGGTTCTCAGCCTCATGTTTCGCCTCCTGCTAAATATCGGAGTCCAAGAGCTTCAATCTCTTTGGGGTCTGCTCCTTCAATTACAATCTTGGCTAGATAGGTAATAAATTCTCTTTCTAGTGAGTCAAAGGCAGCATCCTGGGAGGCGACCTTCTGGCCAGCCTCTTTTGCTGCTGGCCTCAGTTCAAAGTGCAAGGCATCCTTGGTGATTTTATGAATGAAAGTCATATCCAGGAGTCCCAGTTCCCGACGGTCGATATCCTGAAGTTTCTGGCGGACGATGGCACCTTCAATATTGGCCTTATTCACATTACTTTGAATAGCACTAGCTATGTCATCAGCCTTCATATCATTGCAGTCAATGGTTCTCAAATCCAGCATTGGCCGAATTTTCATATCATGGAATTTCCACTTGCCTTTTTCGGTATCTAGCATGACAAAACCATTGGGCTGATTTACGTGCCCAAACCCATATTTCTCGGTGGAACCTGCATAAACAATATTAGAGCCAACCTCACATGGTTCATGATAATGCCCCAGTGCCACGTAATCCCAGCCCCGGTTTAGCTGACTATCCTGGGCTATTAGCTCATTGAACTCGTTCATGCGGAAAACCGCAAGGCCAGAAACAGCAGAATGGAGCATTGCTATGTTGAATTTGAATTTCTTATCTGGCTTCATTGCGTCTAATTCTGTCTCGAATCGCTCTTTATCCGCACAATGAGGCAGTGCATGAACCTTAATCTCATTAAATTCAAATGTCTGGCACTTGCCTGTGTATGCTAAATGCAATCCATCAATATGCTCGAATACCTTGAAGACGGTGCCAGTTTCTCTGAGCCGCGGTGTTTCATGATTGCCCGAGATGATAACCGTTGGAATTCCAGCATTGGACAGCCGAAGAAGCTGGCCAACTACGAAGCTAATTGCACGATTGCTTGGCCGCACAGTATCAAATAGGTCACCGGAATGCAATACCAAATCAACTTTCTTCTCAATGGCAAAATCCACTATCTGGTTGAAAGCATTGTAAACATCAACTTCGCGCTGATTTATACCATTTTCGTCAAGCTTGTTATAGGCAGAATAGCCAATATGCGTGTCAGCCAGATGTAATATTTTCATGGGTTCAGAAGAAACCTCCATTTCCTATGTAATCGTCAAAAGAAGCCGCTGTCAATTGGTTTCTTGTTCTCCTTTGGCTCTGTGACCAATTCGTTCAAATATGACTCATAAAGGTCAACTTTCAGAGGCAGTGCGAATGGTGTATTCGGGCCGGTGATCAGACCTTCACCGGTCATGAGTGTTTGAATCTCGTAATCCAGCTTGGAGATGTCCTGTCTAGCGGAACTGCTGAGCCGCTCCCGGTCCTGGCGATCAGCAAGACCCAGTATCACCAGGGTATTGAATTGCGAGATAACCTCATTATCAATCAATTTTGGCTGCTGGCTTATGGCGCACAGGCCTGTTTTGAATTTCCGACCTTCACGAGCGATCTGGGGGAAAATACCGCCCCAGGCACGGTTAAAGACTCTCTGGGCTTCCTCAAGGGCAATGAGGCAAATAGGTATTTCCTTGAATTTCTTCTTGTCCTTGAACTTGCTCTGATTGATTTGGAAGATTGCCCGGGCCAGTACGCTGGATATAAGTAGTTCTTCCGTCTCGGAAGCCCCGGCAAGGTCGACTAAAACAACTTTGCCAGTATGCAATTGTTCGATTATGGTTTTGGTCATGGAAATTCGAGTGTCACGAGTGATGAAATGTGAACGGTTCAGAACGCTGGCCCGACGCTTCACAACACCGATGCTGCCCTCGTGAAACTGCTCATTGAAATCTTGATATATTTGGGCACCCTCTGTATCAACGATATAAGGAAGCCAGTTGTCCCGCTCCCTGCCCCATACTGCATTGAGAAGCTCCACCTGGGGCTGGCTGAAGGGCCATAGATTTTCCATGTCCTGAATACTTATCTCAGAGGATGAAATTTTAACACTGGAAACATTGCCCTCAACCTCTCGGGTAACATAGGTTTCAAGGTTGCTAGCTGCTCTGGGATGGTGCATCAGCCCCCGCAATTCCTCTTTACCGCCGTCAATATACTCCCCATGTGGGTCCAGTATCAGCAGACCCAATGTACCAGACTCCAAAACCGAGCCTGCCAGCCGTTTCATTAGATTACTTTTACCCATTCCAGTTGTTGCAAATACACCCATATGCTGTGCCAAATCTTTTGATGCAACGCCAACTGGAACATGCCGAATAACTTGTTCCCCGGACCTCAGACTGCCCAGCTTGACATCGCCCAGATATCGTTCCAGAAACCGATAATCCTCCTTACTGGCTCGCCTTACTCTTGAAAAGTGGGAAGGTATTGTTTTTGGGCTTCGGAACTGCACATCATTCCCCTGGCCCATAAGATAGCCCAACGGTGCGCAGACCACGTGATTGTAAAGCCTTCGGTCGGCATCATATACATGATATTCTTGATCCTTGTTGTCGCCATCCATGAATGCTCCGGCGGTTCTGGGAGCCCAGCTGGATTCACTTGCCTCATTGCCATGCATGATGTTGATGACTCGAAGAATAAACCGCCTATCAGAGTCCTGGCAGTCGCCTATTAGCATCTCGCCCAGGAACACGTCCTGGTCCCGATACGCCCGAAATACTATCTCGGTAACATCCTTGCCAGTCACTCTTCCGAGGTTCATTTTTTCGTCAACCATCTAATCACTACCTACCTGTATCCAGTATTTCATGAAAGTCCTGAAATGTCAGCTGCCATTCTTTCGGGTTCATACCCTTTTGCAAGGCCGCTGCCCGGAGCATTGCTTTCAGGTCGGAAACCTCGGCCCTGGAAAATGCAACATCATTGTGCACCCTGGCCAGTGGATACGGATAACCCACATAGGTGGGGTCATCAGCATAGTAGGCCAGCTTGCCGAATGCCTGTTCAGGCTCAACGCCTCCAGGCAGGCTAAGATCCACCCGAAACACATATCTGGAACGGGGATGCAGCTTTGCCAGATAGATTTTTCCGAACAATTTTTCAGCATAATTACCAGTATCAAGGGGATAATGCCAAGTTGCCCCCGGTAACGAATCATCGCCAAGCATCTGGACCGCCGGAATTAAAGGTCTGGAATTATGAACCAGCATGCTTTTCTTGCTTATACCGCAAAGAATAATTTTCTTCTGTTTTGCCTGTTCCACAATCCGCTCCAGTAAGTCCCCCACGCCCTTAATTCCGGCCCACATTGCACCGTCGAAGGCCAATACCGCACCTTCTGGAATATCCTGAGACTGGATTTTCTCCACCTGGTTCCATTCCATTAATGCGCGAATTCTGCCCACAGCCTCCTCAAGTCCTTTTGGATAATCTGGTGGATTGCCTCCAACTATTTTCTCAAAAAATATTTCATAGTATTTTTCAAGATGGCCAGATGCCAGATGCAGCAGATGATAATCAGGTTCCGATGCTCCGCTGAATTCTTTTCCATGAAAGATCACATGACCCACTCGAACTCCTGCAACAACAAAAGAACCGGCATTGAGGATAGTGGCACTTCCGCCGTCCACTGCCAGCATCTCTGCATTTTCTGATTTGGTAAATGCCTGAAAATTAGATTCTGTAATATCCCCCTTGATTTCTATTATGCCCTTTTCCTGGGCCGAACCTGGCTGCGGCTCTTCCATATCTGAAACCATCTGGCTAACTACGTTTTCCAGCTCTTTTTCATTGAGTCCTTTAAGCATCCGACGGAAATCAATCACAGCATACTTAAGAGTATAGGGGAGGTAACTGAAACTAATACTTTCACTGACCTTCGGTAAGCATATAAAAGATAAGAACCGCATTTATGGGTATGCGGAGGACCCTGTGGTAGCCAAAATTGGCTGAAAACCACTGGGATATCGCAGTAAAACTCACATGGTTTCGGTGGCATAAAAAGCTTCCGATTTTCATAGTGCCGAGGTAGCCAAGCCCGGAAACGGCGATTGGCTGAAGATCAATTGGATGTCGCAGTCTTCGTGGGTTCAAATCCCATCCTCGGCGCGTCATCCTTCTTTTATTACATATTTGACTTCAAACAGGCCTGGAACCATTGGACTTGATAGAATCTGGTTGAACTGAGTGGCTGGTCGCGGGGGAATGTACGATGTTAGACTCCGTTTATATATAATTTATAAACTGATATGCCCCGTCCGTAAGGACGAGGTACTAATAGCTTATATTTGCTGATAATAGTGTATATATAGTTTATATTTGCTTATAGTAGTGGGTGACTTGGAGGCGAATGACTCAAGTCATGAATTGAGGGATAATATGAAACTAAAACATATTCAAATTATATCTGGCATTATGGCTCCAATATCATTTTTCCTTTCTGGATTTATTGATTTTTATGCGAGAAATCGAGAAGCGAGTTCAACTGTGTTGTCTACAGATGCCAATGTGATTAGAGATCCATGGCCTTGGTTTTCAAATAATTGGGAACATCTAGTTGACTTATTTTTGGTACTGGCTATTATTTTTGTTATTATTTTCATAATTGTTAGCTTTATTATCTATAAAAACAAAACCCCCAATTCCGATGAGCAGCAAAATGAGCCTCTCCCCGAAAGCGATGACTAATTGACGCAGGGGCGTAGATGCCCC
>JAGLQM010000032.1 GCA_023136815.1 Thermoplasmata archaeon | reverse complement strand
TCCTCATCGCCTACAATATCAATCTCAATACCAAAGAGAAAAAATATGCATTTGACATTGCACTGGATATTCGTGAGAAAGGCCGTGTCAAGCGAACAAAAAGTCCAACCCAGTTCAAGCGCGATGGTGAGATTTTCAAGGACAAGAATGGAAACAAGGTCACATTACCAGGAAAGTTCACACATTGCAAGGCAATCGGCTGGTTCATTGACGAGTATGGCCAGGCACAGATTTCCATCAATTTAACAAATTACAAGATAACCCCGGTCCACGAAGTTTTCGATGAGGTGTGCAAGCTTGCAGCCGACAGAGGACTCAGAGTCACTGGCTCCGAGATTGTTGGAATAATGCCAAAGGCTTCAATGGTTGAGGCTGGAGAGCATTATCTGAAAAAGCAGCTGAAACCTACTGGATTACCAGAGCGGGAATTAATAGAGCTGGCAGTCAGTTCCATGGGCATGCGCGACCTCAGCGAATTTGTCATTGAGGATAAAGTTGTGGAATACGTGCTCAGGGATAAGTGCCAGTTAGTTGACATGACTGTCCGGGACTTCACCGATGAGGTGCAGACAGATTCTGTTGCCCCAGGCGGTGGAAGCGTTGCCGCACTTGGCGGTTCCCAGGGCGCAGCCCTTGTGGCAATGGTGTCCAATCTCAGCTGGGGAAAGGATTTCCTGAAAGACTACAAGAAAATATGCAAGGTCGGAAAAGAGGCCGAAGCCCTGAAAGCCGCATTAATCTACAATGTGGATGCAGATACCCAGGCATTTAATGGGGTGCTGGATGCCAATAAACTTCCCAAAGGTTCAAAAGAGGAGATCAAAATCCGCGATAAGGCAATTCAGGATGCATTCAAGGTAGCAATAAACATGCCAATGGATACTGCAATAAAATGCTATGAAGTCATAAAGCTGGCCGATAAAATGGCAGACATGGGTCTGGAAGCATCAATTTCCGATGTAGGTGTTGGTGCGCTCATGGCAAATGCTGGCATGCACGGTGCTATCCTGAACGTGAGAATTAATCTACCGAGTATCACGGACAAGAAATACAATGAAAAAATGCTCAAGGACTGCAAGAAGCTGGCCAAGGACGGCAATGAGTTGCTGGCAGAAGTAATGAAGAAGGTTGAGAAGAAATTGTGAACTCCTTCCGCACATTAACAGTCAAGTTCGTTGAACGCAAAGCGTTCGACAATGGCATGAAAACGTTTCAAAGTAAATTGAATGCCATACGGCTCAAAATAATCTGAAAATAATTGTTGGATTCGATGGCTAAATTAAAACATATGTAGAATTCGACCTGATATGGTTCAAAGTAATCTATCAGCAAAATATCAAAAAGCCCGCAATCACACTTGCGTGAAATAAACGATTGCGGAGGTTGAGAAAAAGCTCTAAACTCTATTTCCCATAATCAAGTCAGCCAGTCCCTTAACATCCTCTGGCTCAGTGCAATTAAACACAGGGTAATCATCATGCTCTTTAGTTTCATTAGCTATTATGCCAGTCAGGGCGATAATATTTTCCTGGGCCCCGCGAACCTCAAAGGTTTCAGCAAGTAGTTCTGGGGATTTCGCAAGAATAATTCTAATAATTCGGGAATCCGGGTCTTCCAAACCTTCGCAAATCAGGATTTCAGTATCTTCTGGAACATACTGCATAAATTCATTTAAACGGCTGCGGCTCTGTCGTTTCTCGATATAGGCCAGTTCATCCTTTGCCAGCGAAATGACAAAATCCGCTCCGGCATTCTGATGCCGCCATGTGTCTTTTCCTTCTGTGTCGATTGTGAACTTTGACTGGACCATGCTCTTCACTGTGCCGGTTTTCATTCCCCGGGCCTTGAACTCCCGCACCAGGGCTGACACGCAGGTTGTTTTCCCGCATTTTTTGAGCCCAATTAATGAGACAATAATCATTGAAAACATCCCAATTGGCAGTTGTGAATTTTAATGCCTAACTTGTCAATTTCCGCCCCAACTTCTTTCGGAATGATTCCCAGTTTCTTGGAAATGGCCAATGCCTGGGCACAGTTAATGTCCCCATCATTGCTGGCGTTTAAAATTTCATCTTGAAGTTCTGACATGCCATGAGAAAATGCATGCCATAACTTATACTTTCGGAGACCTTTTATTGCACTATTTATACTGTCAATCACAATCCATTTAATACATGAGTCCTTTGCACCGCAAATTTGACATTAACACTATATTCACGCCTGTCAAATCTGCGTCTCACCTAAATAGTGAAACACAAAGTGGTTCACGTAAAGAGAAATCTCTGATTCCTATGACTTTTCTGTTTAGTAAACCTTTAATAACCAAAGTTAGGATGCAGATTAGCTTTCTAATATTAGAAGGGGGAGGCATTAATTGCCTGAACTAGCCAGCACACCATTGCAAGACAAATGGGAGGAATTCCTGGGCCAATACGGTTACGACAAGAAGATAGCCAGCATTGCTTCTATCTATCCAGAGGAACGCAGTCTCTATGTACTATTTGCCGACATTGAGCATTTTGATGTCGATATGGCAGATGAACTTCTGAAGTCTCCTACAAGGGTCGTAAAGGCAGGTGAAGCAGCAGTATACCAGATAGCAAAAATGGCCCAGACTATTGAAGAAGGAGCAATCATTCATCTAAGAATTAAGGAAATTCCCACTGACTTGCGGGTTGGCATCCGCGACATAAGGTCAAAGCACATGAGCCAGTTTATTTCTGTTGAAGGTCTTGTCCGGAAGGCCAATGAGGTTCGTCCCAGGGTGGAAAATGCGGCATTCAAGTGCCTGAGATGCGGCCATATCACCACAATATTCCAGGAAGAGGCAATGGTACGCGAACCCATGGAATGCGCCAAGGATGAAAGTGGCGGGGGCGGCTGCGGAAGGGTGGCTGGCTCGACAAAATTCAAGCTTGATAAAGAACTTTCAAGTTTCATTGATACCGAAAAGATAGAAATTCAGGAAAAGCCAGAAGGTTTAGAGGGCGGTGCACAGCCTCAATCTCTCACTGCCTATGTGGAAGATGATATTGCTGGCATGATATTTCCTGGTGCCAGGATTGTAATAAACGGCATTCTGGACAGCCGGATGCGGCATAAGGGTTCTCAGGGCCAGACAACTTTCGATATATTTCTTAATGTCAATTGCATAGAGTACATGGAGGCTGATGCCTTCGATATTGAAGTTTCCGAGGAAGAGATGGTCCAGATAGAGGAACTGTCCAGGGATCCAAATATAGTCGAGACCATAAGAGATTCAATTTCACCTACGATTTTTGGCAATGAGTTTGAGAAAGAGGCTTTAGCATTGCAACTTTTTGGCGGCATTCCAAAGGAAATGCCAGATGGTACCAAGATAAGAGGTGACATTCACATTCTTCTTGTTGGAGACCCAGGTACAGCCAAGTCGCAGCTTCTCAGGTATATGTCCGATATAACTCCGCGAGGCCTATATGCTTCAGGTAAATCATCCACTGGTGCTGGTTTGACTGCCGCTGCCGTGAAGGATGATTGGAGCGAAGGTCGCTGGACACTGGAGGCCGGAGTACTGGTACTTGCAGATAAGGGATTGGCTTGTATTGACGAACTGGACAAGATGTCAGCCCAGGACAGAAGCAGCATGCACGAGGCAATGGAGCAGCAGACAATTTCCGTTGCAAAGGCCGGAATAAATGCCACTCTACAGTCCAGATGTTCATTACTGGGTGCGGCAAATCCGAAGTATGGAAGATTCAGTGAGCAGGAGTACATCGCCGATCAAATCAACTTGCCGCCAACATTACTTTCAAGGTTCGATCTAATATTCCCACTTATCGACAAGCCAAATGCCGCTGAGGATACGAAAATTGCAGACCATATTCTGCGGTCCCATCTTGTTGGTGAGCTTCGAAAACGTTTCGAATATGAAAGCGATACTGAGGAAAATTTTGATGCCGAGAGTTATGCAAAGATGGATAATTCCCGCAAACCGCAGATAGATCCAGACTTGCTTAGAAAATATGTATTTATTGCCAAGAAACATAAGTTTCCCATACTCACAGAAGAGGCGATAGCCCGTCTGAAGGAATACTATCTGGAAGTGCGGAAACTTGGGGAGTCCAGTGAGGCAAAATCTGTACCCATAACTGCCAGACAGCTTGAGGGTTTTGTTCGGGTGGCAGAGGCCAGTGCTCGAGCTCGAATGGGTGAAGAAGTGAATATTGATGATGCTGAACGTGCAATTCGAATAGTTAGAGAATATCTCCGCCGGGTCATTGGCCGTGGCGGCGACGAACTGGAATGGGATACCGATACGTTATACATCGGAGTTCCGCAAAGCCAGCAACAGAGACTCATGGCAATCAGGAAGATAATGAAGAACCTTCTGAAAGAAGACAGCCAGGGCTTCACTGTTGACGACGTGATTAGGGAGGCAGAGGCCATTAATATCACTGAAGACCGGGTGCGTACCATCTGGGAGAACATGAGAAAATCAGGTGACTTCTTCCAGTCTGGGCGTAGGGATAGCGAGCCCCTTTTCAAGTTCGCCCACGAGTTGTGATGATATGAAAATAAATAATAACATTAATACAATATATTTTCATGTGCTGCCTGTTGCAAAGCAGGAGGCCTTATCATGATAATTGCAAAATTCCACAGGCAGAGCGGTGAAGTATTGCTGGCAGCCTGTGATTCTGAACTATTTGGTAAGTGTCTCGAATCAGAGGATCTAAAACTTGACCTGGGCACAGAATTCTTCAATGGTGAGAAAGTTGATGAAGGTGAATTTTGCAGTATGCTTGTTCAGGCAACATCGGCTAACCTAGTGGGGCCGAGAACAATCAAACTAGCTGTGAAAATGGAAATGGTGCATCCCGAAGCTGTAATCGAGATTTGTGAGGTACCCCATGCCATGTTTTTCAATTTATGAGGGATTAATATGTTTTGTGTTGAATGCGGTTCGGAAGAAAAATTATACGGCTCTCTATGCCGAGAATGTCTCCTATCAAAGGATTTAATCAATTCACCCAGTCATATTGAGCTGGAGATGTGTCATGACTGCGGTAATTTCTATGACCGCGGCAGATGGCGAGACCTTGATTATGTCGAGCAGGCCAGCAGAATTCTCGATGATAAGACAAAAACCCATAAACAGATAGATAGTATTCACTGGGAGATTCCAGAATTTGAACCTGTGAAAGGCGAGCACAGAGTCACATGTCAGGCCATTGCCATCATCGGAGGTCAAGAGTTCAAGCAGGACTTGGAAATCGGCATTCGCATCAGGGTGCAGATGTGTCCAAGCTGTTCCAGACGAAGCAGTGACTATTATGAAGCCATCCTCCAGTTGCGCAGGGATGGTGTTGCTTCCAAGGATGCTGAAATAGAACTGGCCATTGAAAATCAGCAGATTTTGAGATATGTTGATTCCCTTGCTGGCAACGAAGAAAATGCTTTCCTCACAAAATGGGGAGTAGTTCCTGGCGGCATGGATTATTACATTGGTTCAATTGTACTTGCAAAGAACATAGCTGCCAGAATGAGGGAAGGATATGGGGCCACCATCAAGGAATCAAACTCCATGGTGGGAATGAGGGATGGCCAGGACCTCTATCGTTGGACGATTTTAGTTAGATTACCGATTCATGGACGCGGGGATGTTGTTGCTTATGACAAGAAGCTCTATGTTGTTGATGCAGTTAGCCGGAAAATCCTCTCCCTCAAGAGTGTTGCCAAAGGCCAGATTTACAGAATGTCACCAGACGATTCAAAGATAAAGCCAGTTGCAAAATATTCTAAATTGATGGAAGCTGTTGTGGTGAGCTATGAGGGAAAGGCAATCCAGATACTTGATCCAGAGAACTTTAAAACCGTCACCGTGCTCCGGCCACCATATCTCAAGCAAGTCGGTGAAACTGTGCCAGTTGTTCGTTATGACGAGCAGTTGCATGTTGTCTGATGCTTCACCAATTAACTATATAAACCATATTGTCCTTTATGTATTAATTAATTGAATGGTTTGTATCCATTCAAATTGATGGAAAGTTTAGGAGGGCCAAGTCATGGAAGAAGGATATGTTAAGACCTACATAGAGGGTTTCGATGAGAAGATGCAAGGTGGAATACCAGAAGGAAGCGTTGTACTTCTTGTTGGTCAACCAGGCACAATGAAGTCATCTATTGCCTTTAATATGTTATATAATGGAGCAAAGGAAGAGAGTTTGAACGGTCTTTATGTCACTCTGGAGCAGAGTTCCAAGAGTCTGGCCAAACATATGGTCACATTGGGAATGAACCCAATGGATGTTGTCAACAATATAGAGATAATCGACATAGGTCTCATCAGAAAAAAACTCACCCAGCTACAGGAGCAGAGTTGGGTGCAGGTTTTCAAGATGTACGCTAAAAATCTAAAAGAGACAAATGATTATCAGTTACTGGTTATAGATTCATTGCCAGTCCTTAATGTGCTGGCGAAATTTGAGAATCCCAGGGAAGATTTATTCCACCTGTTCGAGTGGCTCAGGGATCTGGGCGTAACCACTGTTCTTATCACTGAGATGGATGCCGACACAAAGAAGCTCTCTGAGCATGGCGAGGACTTCCTGGCCGATGGAATAATCTATCTGAGGAACGCTGAGATCGGTGACATCAGCGTGCAAAGACAGATAAGATGCGTGAAGATGCGTGCTGCTAATCACAACAGCGATTATCATTCTCTGCTTTTCGATGGCGGCCAGTTCAAGGCAACGAAGGCCATATCCCAGAGCAAGATTTGAGGACATCTCATGATTGAGCAAAGACTGAAGGTGAAAGTATGTTTGGTGGGCGATTCAGCTGTAGGCAAAACCAGCTTGATCAAAAAATTCGTGCTTGATCTTTTTGACGATTCCTATATCACTACCATTGGAACCAAAATAACAAAGAAAACAATAATCTTTGATCTCGATGATAAGGAAATTATCATGGACATGATGATATGGGACATAATTGGTCAGGCCAGCTACCGCTCTTTGCTTCAAGATGCCTATTTCTACGGTGCACATGGGGTACTGGCAATTTCCGATTCTACCCGACCAGAAACCGCAAAGAACATTCATGACTGGATGGCCTCCACACAGCAGGTTGTGGGGGATGTGCCAGTCATTTTCCTTGCCAATAAATGCGATCTGAAGCCCAAGATCACCCAGGAGCAGTTGAACTCCAATGTGAGCCAGTACGGCGGAAAGGCCATGTTCAGCAGTGCCAAGACCGGAGAGAACGTGGTAGAGGCATTTCATGCGCTTGGAGATGCCATAATCGACAAATATTTTCCAGAGATGAAATAATAGGGGGCCAGTATGGCAAGTAAGCTAATCAAGAAAGTATGTCTTCTGGGCGATTCATCAGTTGGTAAAACCTCACTTGTGAGAAAATATGTTTATGATACATTCGACGATTCCTATATCGCCACTATTGGAACCAAGACCGTGAAGAAAGAACTGGCAGTGAATTACTTTGGTAAGGAATTGAATTTAACACTCATGATATGGGACATACTGGGCCAGAAGGAATATCGCAAGGTTCAGTCAATGAGTTTTCAGGGAACCAGCGGAGCTTTGGTTGTCTACGATGTCACAAGGCCCGAAAGTTTACAGAGTCTTCATGATTACTGGATCCCGGAGCTCCAGAAGGCGACCAGCAATATTCCCATTGTCTTTCTGGCAAACAAATGTGACCTTATTGAGAAAGAGTGCTTCGATGAATCTGATTTAAGCAAGTTGGCCAGCGAATATGGTGGATATTATATGCTCACCAGCGCAAAGACCGGCGAGAACGTGGAGAATTCTTTTATCACACTTGGAAAGGCTCTGGTAGGCGGAAAGGATGATGCCTCTGTTTCTGTGAAGAAAAAGATTATTAAACTAAGTCCGGGAGAGGTTATGGACAACATTTTCGGACATTTTGTGGAGCATTACGGCCAGGAAACCGATTTCACAATGGCTGTTTTGCGGAAGCAATGTAATACCATCGGGCTGGATATCAGGAATCCTTCAAAGGACCAGATACTCAAGCTCATTGACCGCCTGGCAGAGATAGAAAAAGACACCTTGTCACCGAACCAGATAATCAAGAACAAGGTTGAACGCAGAAATTATTTGCTGAGGATGTAGCGAACTGTAATCATAATACAATTAGTATCCAGTTCGGACGGAGTTTACTTCTATAGTATAACAGAAACTCCGATTATTGAACATAACTGGGTGATATTTCTCTTACATCCTAACTTTGACAGTTGATGTGTAAATATTCGTCAAATATAGAATGAATTAAAAATTCATTCTAACGAAAACCAGGTATGGTTTTCGAGTTAGGTGAGACGCAGATTTGACAA
>JAGLQM010000031.1 GCA_023136815.1 Thermoplasmata archaeon | reverse complement strand
GCCTACACAGGTAAACATACAGCATAAAGGAAATGGTAACTGTCCTGTTAATCCAGAAACGCCAGCTCCTTTAGGGGCTGGTAGTTTACGCATAAATCACAGTCAAAGACAGATGAGGTACAACCTCATCTTAACGCAAGCCAGTTTCCTGTCTTGTGAGTTAGGTGAAGCGTAAATTTGACAACATGAATCTGGTCAGCTGTCAAATTTGCGCTGTTTAGGGTTGGGGAGCCCTCACTCTGCTGACTTTGCCTCTGGTTCGATAATCTCTTCAACCTCTGGTGCAGAATCGTCAGATTCATTACTGACAGTTTCTGTGGTTTCGTCAGAGTCTTCTTCCTTATCGGGAATATCCGGAATATAGCCTGCTTCCAGGATTTCGGATTTACGGATTTCAACTCTCTGGAGTGGCTGAATCGGTTTGCAGGCAATTGCGGCCTGCTTTGCCAGCTGGCCTGAAATTATTGCCTTAACAACCTCGTCAAGGTTCTTGTTGGTTGCAAACTCGCCTATGACATTCTCCATGGTCAAGCGTATTGCTGACTGCTGGGATGAACGTACCCTGTTATTTGATATTGCCAAGGGTTTCAGGCGAATAATATAACCATCACGTGTCTTTGCATCAACTATTGTGTCGATTTTTGACTTTCTTCTACGGGTCATTCTGCGGACATAATCACTGGTCATATCATGGCCAACAAAGTATGTATGGGCTTCTGTTCCGCGGACATCATTTATCTTGAAGCTCATCTTGATATGCATCTTGGAAAAATCGCCGGTTATGTCCTGGACAGTAACCCTGGCAACCCTGCCTATAATTTTTTCTGGATCATCGGCAAATGTTTCTGCAACCTTCTGGCGGTTGAACATATCTGGAGCCATGATATCATACCATATCTTGGACTTCCATTTATCCTTGTTGCGTGAAGCCGCTCTACCTTTGGATTTTTGTGCTGGCATCTAGAACCTCCTGAAGTGTGCCGAGATAATGGAAATGTTATAAATAGATATGCCAATCATTTAACTGCCTCCTATTTCATTTCTTCCAGACTCTCCTGGAAGTCACTATATCTGGCTTCAAGAACTCTGAGGGCATATATGATAGCGGTCTTTGGATCCACAGCCCCATCAGTCTCGAACTTGAAGAAGTACCTGGAAGTGTTAGCATTTACCTTTATGGCATCCTTTCCACTGATGTCCTCATGTTCGCAGGTGCGGCACAGAATGCATGTTTCGGGATTCTTGGCATTCAGGGATTTCTTGCTTATCTCGTAAACACCACTCGGGCAGTTGTCAACTACACTTTCCGGGTCATTAACTTTCTTCTGATTGATTGTTATCTCTGGGATAGGACGATAGCCAGCAGCATGAACCGCCTGCCATCTTGCATGCATCTTTCCGGTTCCAAGATGAGCAATTGCATAAATTAGGATGCCTTCGTCCTCGGTGAGCTTGACAATGGGGATTTTCGGGTCTTTTGGCTTGAGCTTCTCGTCACCCAGGGGCTCAAGGTCCCCGGAATAAACAGTTGCTGGACCTCTCTTATTGAGTGAAAACATTACTTGACAGTTCTGGCAACCAGCATTTGCACAGTCGCATTCTGCCTCTGGCTTCAAATGATCATTGAGAAGTGCTTCGCCATCTGTAGGCACTGGAACCATGCCCAACCTGTGGGCGATAATTTCATCAAAAAGTGGGGTTGTACTCTCATATGTTCTGCCAGTTTCATCACTGATGGCTCCAAGATGAATTTCCACCTTGTCAATTGCCATCTTCGGAACATCAATAAGAAGGGTACGCCTGAATGCATTTAAAAAATGCACTTCCGCATTGGATATTATAACTTCTGCTCTGTTTTCGGAGATATTTATTTTCTCAATTTTCATAAATTAACCTCCTGCTTACACCCTTCGACCACGCCGTCCACCCTTCTTCTTTGTTCCATCATGGGGCAGAGGTGTTACGTCTTCAATTCTACCGATTCTCAAACCTGCTCTGGCCAGTGCTCTGATGGCTGCCTGTGCTCCGGGTCCGGGAGATGAATCCTTGTTCCCTCCCTGTGCCCTTACACGAACATGGACGGAGTCAATACCTTTCTCCTTCAGGATATCTGCCACATGTTCTGCTGCCCTCATGGCAGCATATGGTGATGATTCATCCTTCTGGGATTTGACGACCATTCCACCAGTACACTTGGCGATGGTCTCGCCGCCTGTCTGATCAGTAACTGTGATAATTACATTGTTGTAAGATGCAAATATATGTGCGATTCCCCATTTTGCTGCCATTACTTCTCACCTTCCACATTTTCTGATGAAGCCGTTGTAGAAACGACTGTTTCTGCTTTTATATCTGGTTTCTTCTCAGCAGGTGTCTCCTTGGATGATTCCTTGACAGGTTTTGGTGCCGGTTCTGGAACTGGCTTGGTAGGTACAGGTTCAGCTGCGGGTGCATCTACTGTTGGTTTTGACGGGTCCACGCCCTCTGTTGGCTCGGTCGGAACACTTTCAGGGGTTGGTGTAGCCTGTGGTGTTCCCGTGTCCAACTCGTCCCTTGGTCTGGCTGGATGCATATCATCGGCCAGTGGTGAGTGTCCCAGATAATTCAATGCATCTTCCTCGGACCTCTTGACCATATAGCCTGGAATTGTAATTTTCTTGCCGTCAATAGAGACATGGCCGTGTACAATGAACTGCCGGGCCTGCTTTGCGCTATTGCTTAGGCCTTTCATGTAAGCCAGTGTTTGTAAACGTCTGCCTAAAAGGGTCTCAACATCCAGTGTAAGAATATCATCAAGTGAAGCTTCATTACTTATTACGCCGAGATTGTCCAGTCTCATCATTAGCTCGTCTCTTTCTTTTTCTGCCTGGACATCACCGTATCTAACTTTAGCCTGAAGTTCTCTAGCTCTTTGTCTAAAAACACGAAGCTGGGTTTCAGTTCTCCACAACTCCTGCTTGTTCTTGAGACCATATTTTCTAAGAAGTTCATTCTCGTTGGCGATTCTCTCGCCTTCCCATGGATGGGATGGTGTGTCATATTTTTTCCTGCTAAACTTTGGATCGCCCATTAATACACCCTAAACCTTAATTGGCTCTACGTTTGGACACACCAAGCGTGAGACCACTGCGGCCATTGGATCTTGTCCTCTGACCTCTTACCTTGTGACCATTTTCATGCCTGATGCCCCTGTAGCATCTAATCATTCTCATCCGGTTGATGTCATCCTTATGTGTCATCTCCAGTTCTGTGCTCAGAAGATGTAAATCATCCCCAGATTCCCAGTCTTTCTGGCGGTTCAACATCCATTCCGGAAGTGTATCAGAAAGTTCTTCCAAGATAGTGACCAACTTGGCCTGTTCTTCGTCGGATATGTGACCAATCTGCTTGTTTGGGGAGTATCCTATCTCCTTGATGGCTATTTCTGCAATTCTGTTTCCTACTCCTTTTATGCTGGATAGGGCTGTGATGGCCTGTTTTTCTCCATCTATATCAGTATTGACTATTCGTACGATGTACTTGAAGTCCTCGCCCTTATCATCACTCTTTTTCTTAGTAGGTTTTTTATCTGCCAAATTAGATCCTCCAGTAGTAATTTACTGTCTGGGAAGTAAACCCTGTATAAGTAGGTTCTATATAAAGATAACTTGAAAATATTATGCTCCAAAATACCATGTTTAACAAAGAGCCAGTATCTTTTTAGATATATTATCACACATAGCATTTTTTGCATGTTTTCGTTTACAGATTAGGAAGATTTTTTCCTGCAAGCAGGCAATCATCTACTTTATAGGATAATGGAAACTATTTTGATACTATAAACATTATGGATGCTAGAATGGTAAAATGGACCGAAAAATACAGGCCAAAGCGGCTGGATGATATCATCGGCAACTCGAAGGTCAAGGAAGATCTGTTAAAATGGGCAAACTCCTGGCAAAATGGCCCCCCGAAGAAACGGGCTGTAGTACTCATGGGGGACCCGGGAATAGGCAAAACAACAGCAGCACTGGCACTGGCTAATGATCTGGGATGGCAGGTAGTGGAGATGAATGCTTCGGATTCCAGAAATGCCGAAGCAGTGAAGAATGTGGCACTTCTCGGAGCCATGGGTGAGACTTTTTCGGATACTGGAGAGTTTATCAGCTCAAAGGAAGGGCAGCGCAAGTTAATCGTACTGGACGAGGCAGATAATGTATTCGGAAGAGAGGATTTTGGCGGTGTCAGGATCATTGCCCAAATAATAATCAATACACGCCAACCAGTGATACTCATTGTCAATGACTGGTACGCCCTGAAAAAACGTTCCTCCGTAATCGGAAGTAAGGTAATTACATTAAGCTTCACAAAGCCCAGGTCAACATCCATTGCCAAGGTTCTCAGGTTCATTGCCAATAATGAGGATTTAACAGTTTCAGATGAGGTCATCCGCAAAATGTCAGAAAGAAGTGGGGGCGATGTCAGGTCTGCAATCAATGATTTGCAATCACTGGCCATAGGCCGGAACACAATAGAATTGAAGGATATTTCTACCCTCGGTGACAGGGACGTCTCCAGCACTATTTTTAAATCACTAGCTACGGTATTTCACACAGGCAATTGCAAGCGCTCCAGAGAAGCATTCTTTAATCTGGATGAGAATCCGGAAATGCTAATCCTGTGGGTTGACCAGAACATTACAAATGCCTATCGGGACCCAAGGGACGTTTATGCGGCCTATGATGCACTCTCCCGGGCAGACATATATCTGGGCAGGGTGAAAAGAAAGCAGTATTACGGGCTCTGGGGCTATGCAAATGACATGATGACCTGCGGAGTTTCCCTTGCCAAAACCAGGGAATATCGCGGTTATGTAAAGTATCAGTTTCCCAGCTGGCTCAGCAAAATGTCACGGTCAAAAGGTATGCGGGACGCCCGCGATGGATTTGCTGCCAGACTTGGCAAGCATACACATTCCAGCGGCAAAATGGCCTTGCAGGAATTGCTTCCTTACTTCCGCCAGCTGTATGTTCAGGATAGAGAATTTCAACTGACAATGACTAAGCGATTGAACTTGACAGAGGAGCAGGTTGGGTTTCTTTTAGAGGCAAAGCCAGACTCCCATAAGGTCAAGCATGTTTTTGATGCCATTCGGAAGGTTGAGGCTGTTTCGAGGCCCAGTAAAAAAGATGATGAACCAGAAGAAGAACAAACAGAAAGCCTGCCTGAAGCAAAAGAACCTGGAACACCGCCAGAAGACAAAGAGCCAGAGGAACCGGAGCCCGAAAAGCAAAAGAACCTCTTTGATTTCTGAGGCGAATGCATGAACGATGATATCAAGGCAATTCTGGAGAAACAAAAATACTATGTTGTTGGCGAACATAGCGGAGTTAAATTATGTCACTGGCTTGGTGAAAAACTGCTGCGCGGCAGACCTTGTTACAAGGAATCGTTTTATGGGATTCAATCCCACAGATGCCTTCAGATGACGCCTGCTGTGAACCACTGCACTTCTACATGCCTATTTTGCTGGAGGTACCAGGGACATCTGGAAACCAAGATTCCTCAAGAAGATGACCCGAAATTCATTCTTGATGAGGCAATCAAAGGCCAGAGAAAGTTAATAACTGGCTACAAGGGAGATGAGAGAACAGACCCAGGAATGTTCCAGGAAGCTCAAAATCCCAATATGGTTGCCTGTTCACTTTCCGGCGAACCTACAATGTACAGCCAGCTAAGTGATTTCTTCGAGGAATGCCATAAACGTGATATGACAACCTTTCTGGTGACAAACGGCACAATGCCAGAGGTTTTGGAAAATATGGATACTCTGCCAAGGCAGCTATATGTTACGGTTGCTGCGCCAAATGAGGAAATCTACAAGCGGCTATGCGTGCCCTTGCAGAAGGATGGGTGGGAACGGCTGAATAGAACTCTGGAATTATTGCCTAGTCTTGATACCAGAACAGTCATAAGGCATACTCTGGTGGACGGCTGGAACATCGGCTGGGAGAAGCAATATGCAAAACTTGTGGAGAAGGCAAATCCACTTTTCATAGAACCAAAAGGTTATGTGTTTGTTGGTTATTCCCGTGAAAGGATGCACAATGACAATATGCCTAGCCATGAGAAAATCATGCAGTTTTCAAAGATACTTGGCCGTGAGATTGGCCGAGAAGTTCTTGCAGAACAGAAGCCGAGCCGTGTGGTCTTGCTGGGCGAAGACAAGTCAAAAATGCACATAAGGAGAGATTGAAATATCTTATGAACCTAAATCCCAGGATAATATTCAGCAAAAAAGCGAGAAGATTCAGAGTGCAGGCCAGACTGCCCAGAAAAACGTATTCAATAAGGCACAGAATGCCATGAAGTTAGTAGGCAGCAAGTTCGGAGAAAAATCTCCCGGCAAGGCACATAAGAATCGACTATTGACACCACTTGTGCTGGCCATCATGAGCATTTGCCTGAATCCTGCTTTACTTCATCTTATTGCGTCTAATATCAACTCGGGAATTGTCAATTTCATTGCATATTCAGTATGTGGCCTGAATATGGTTTCCGGTATGCTGGCATTCATGGGATTTTATTATGGAACCAAATACCATCCAAATGAAAAGATTGTGAAAATTGGCAAACATCTATCATTCTTCCACGGCATAGCATTGTTGATACTGGCCGGAAGCGTAATCGAGAGCAGCAGCATGGGCATGGTTGACTGGCTCTTCACTCTGGTTCAAAACCCACTGGCATACCTGACCTTTGTATTCATTTTCGCATTTCTGGCTGCTGTTATTCTACCTATCCCGGTGGAGCTGGCACTGGCCGGTTATATTGTCTATCTCACAAACCCGGATGCATCCTTCATGGGACTTGGAATATTTGGTGCATTCCTGCTGATTTCCATAATAATGGGCCTGGGAAAGGCACTGGGAAGCTGGATAGTCTTCGTCATCGGCATTAAGGTTGAAACCCTGGTGGCAGGATATTTGAAATGGAAATGGTTCAATAAAATGATGATGGCCACTCATCGCTTTTGCGTGAGATTCGGATACCTGGCCATGTATTTTGTAATGTGCATTCCATTGATGACCGATACTGTTCCGCTGTACATTTTCTCCATACTCAACAAGAAAGGTGACGTTTTTGAGTTAAAATGGTTCGTCATGTCCAATTTCTGGGCCGGCATAGCCCGAACCCTGATAGTGGGCATAACCGTCATAGGCGGATTGTTTACCTATGGATATGTTGCGTAACGGTGAAAGGTTTTTATTGAACATCGTATTTTCCCAACATGAGCATTGTTCTAACCGTCCAGCTCATTAAACCAGGAATAGGAGACGAGAAATATGGACTGGAAAACAGAATTACAAGGATTAAGAGGCCTGCGAAGACCGACGCAGCCAAAAAAGCCAGCACTTCTTGTAATTGATATGCAACGATATTTTTGCCAGGAAAATGCCCCGGCCTACAGTCCACGATTTGAAGCTATTATTCCACAGGTTCAGAAACTCATAGATGCTTTTGGAGAAGCCAATCTACCAATCTTCGCAACCAGGTATTATTCCTCAAGCCCTCACGATCCAGTTGCCAGGTGGTGGAATGCTGCTTTACCCAAGGAAAGCGAATGGTTTGACATTGATGCCAGGCTGAAATTGGGGAACCCAACGATTCTTGATAAGGACCTTTATGGAACATTCTCATCCACTGATATTGATGGGAAACTGCGGGATGCTGGCTGTGATGCTGTTGTGATTTGCGGGGTCATGACCGACCTGTGCTGCGAGACAACTGCCAGGGAGGCATTCCAGGAAGGGTATGATGTGCTTTTTGCTGCTGACGGTACAGCAACCAATTCCGATTTGCTGCATATTGGCACACTGGCAACATTGGCACATGGATTTGCCTATATTATAGATACAGATAATATCAATAACATTATTGGGGGAAGTACATGAGTAAAGTAGCAATAATCGGCGCAGGGCCTGCAGGAATGGCAGCCACTGTCCAGCTTGTACGGCAAGGGCATGAAGTTCAGGTATTCGAGCATGGCCGGGTCGGCGGAACCCTCTGGAATGCTGGATTGGTGGAGAACTATCTGGGATTTCCAGGTGGCATAACCGGAAGGCATCTGGCACGGCTCATGGAAGAGCATTTTCTCGGATACATTGATAATATCATTGTTAGCAGTGTTGAAACCATCATAAAAACTGACACTGGCTTCATTATAGAAGGCATAGAATTTGATGGGGTTATTCTCTGCACTGGCACAACTGCAAAGAAGGCTGATTTTTCTGGTGAGGAAGAATTGGAAAAAGCAAGACACCTATGGTACGGCATAACATTCATGGAACACTGGCACGGCGCAAAGGAAGTGGGAATAATCGGCGGCGGCGAGGCAAGCATGGACATGGCCCTGAGCCTGGTCGAGGCAGGAATGAAAGTGACAATGATTCACCGCTCTGAACCGAAGGGCATTAATTCACTTCTGGAAACCATGCTGAACGAGGAAAATATCACATGGCACCAGGGAACCGTGAAGGAAGCCAGAATGCATAAGAATAAAGCTGTTTTGGCCCTTGATAACTTCGAGTTACCATTTGATCTGGTGATTGTGGCTGTTGGCCGTGAGGCCTTAATGCCCGATTTTGAAGATTTCAGCCTTGATGATGCGCCACCTGGCCTACTTATTGCAGGCGATGCTGCCCGGGGAGAACTTGGCCAGATAGCAACGGCAGTTGGCGACGGCGTGGAAATGGCAACGATCATGGGCAATTATTTGAGGAATAAATCATG
>JAGLQM010000030.1 GCA_023136815.1 Thermoplasmata archaeon | reverse complement strand
GGCTGCTGATCTATGACGAGCATTCCATGTATAAGAAAAAGAAAATTGACGGTCTGTGGGTGGCCTCCGTTCCCCAGGTTATGATAGACCTTAGGCTGGAAGGCGGCGTTTGCCAGGAAGCCTATGATATGATGGTGGAGAAATATGTACGATAAAAATGAGGTAGCAATTTCGAATCGGTATCTGAAAGAGGTCATAACTACGATAAATGAGCCCATTGTGATAATCGGCGGGTGGGCGGTTTACTTCCTGGTAAATGATAGATACAGGGAGACTACCGGAAGAGATTATATTGGTTCCAGAGACATTGATCTGGGGTTCAGCATGGCTGCTGCAGATTTAGAAAACTCTGCCTTCGTCCTAGCATTGAAGAAACTGGAAGATGATCTAGGGTTTGAGCTTCAGGCTTTTAAATTGTTCAAGGAAATTCACGCTGAGACCGGGGAGGTCCTGGCACCAGAACTGGCAAAGAAAATGCCACTCCATCAAATATTTCCAATGTATGTTGACCTGATTGTAGATAAGATTCCAGAGGGATTCAGAGAGCAATTCGGTTTTACACCGATAGATGAACCTCTTCTGGAACCCGTCTTCGCAGATCCTGGAAACCGAACAGAGATTGGAGAATATGGAAAACAGCTGTGGCTGCCTTCTACAAACATGATGCTAGCCATGAAGATGAAATCACATCCAAACAGGGATAAGGAACACAAGAGAATCAAGGACATGGCCGATATCTCGGCACTTCTATTATTCGGTTCCATCAAGAAAGAAGAAGGATGGTTAGCCAGCCTTTTGTCAGCTGCTGATATCACAAGGTTCAAAAATGCTCTGACTCCAGAAGACATTGGGAGAGCTGCACAGGTCATCGGAATAGAGCAATCACTGATTGAAAATGCAATATCTCTGATTTTGAAGTAAATAATGAATTAGTAGTCAACAATGCCTGGCTAAGTAATTGTTACAATTCTGTTTAATAGTGACATCTAAACTAGATAGGGGAATCGAAAATTTCCCTGAATTCGCTCACTTTTTTCAAAAGTTCGTTAACTCAGTGTAGTCGGAAACTTAACAGTTTCCTCCTCCCCCTGAATCCGCTCATTTTCTTCGAAAACTCGTGTTCTCAGGTTAGTCGGAAACTTAACAGTTTCCTCCTCCCCCTGAATCCGCTTTTTTCATATCTGGTCAATCAGGATAAAATCGCACAGAACCTACATTAAGATGACCTAGGAGACATGTTCAATAAATAGAACCTGCAAAGTGTTTTCCTTAAACAATGAAAAAGCATTTTAAGACTTAGTATAAGCATCTAAATCCTTCATGAACCATTTCGAATCGACCGTTTTTATTCCTTCAACCGGCTCAAAATCATCAACAAATCCAAACCAGTAGACTATGATACCTGGTCCAAAGATTTCTGTGTACGGAATTATCTGTTTCTTATTATTTCGGCGCATCTCCTGGGCATTGCCAAAGTTTGCTTTTGACTCGAACCAATAGACCATCTGCCCGTCTATTTCCATTGGCTCTTTGAGCAAATTATCAGGAGTTTTCTTGTACTCGCCTCTTATTTCATCCTCGGTGCGGTATTCTATATTATTCCTGTCAAGCCATTCATTGAGTCTGGCTTCGCCTTTTTTGCCTCGCAGATATTGAACGTCCATGCCTGCCGGTGAATATATTATATCCTCACGAACAACATCCTGTATTTCATTTTTTAATCTTTTATCGGGTGCGCACTTGGGGTCACGAATGTATTTCCAGAACTCTTTTCTGTTCATGCCGTTTTCACGCATAAGTATGAGGCTTAGAAGCACTGGTGGAAACCTCTCCTTTCTGGCTAACTGTGTTAAGGTTGCTCCTCTTCTCCAATCCGCCAGAAGTTGCTTTGAGCGATTTTGAACTTGATAATAACGGCGGGTTGCATCTCTGGTAACTCTCTGAGTGTGAATAATCAGCAATAATTCGCGATTGATATTTGTATCTCTGGCTAATCTGCCTATATCTGATGGAAAAATAAGCTTACTGGCCAATTCTTTGTACTCTCTGGTATTCATACGCACTCTCTCGATTATATACAAAAACAGGATATAAAAATCTTATTTAAGGTTTTGTATTTAAACGTTTTGAATGTCAATATTTAAAGATTCCTATGCGCCATAATATGAGTCTTTTGAATTACAATCAATAAAACATTTATCCCAGTGCTGTTATGCCTGTTGCATGTGCCCTGCACCCGCTCAGGAACTGAGTGTTACCGAAAAACGGGTTCTCATTGCCCTGAAAAAACTCAAGGGTTTTGGAACACCTGAACAGCTTCAGGAGGCAATGCTTCCAGAAGAAATTGCATCACTTTCCTCAGGTCTAATAAATTGTCTGGACAATGCATTTTCAGATGCTGGAATAAGCATCAGTGATAATCAGAGAGCAAGGCTCATAGAGGCATTTCTCAGGGACTGCATGATTGCCGACGAGAAATTAATGAAAGGCGCAATAATGAGCACTCTTATCACCCAACTTTCAAACCCGATTCTTGGTCAGGATGTTCCAGGCCAGCGCAACATAATTGGCAAGCTCCTGGGGGACTGTATACCTTCAATAGTGGGATCCCTGCGCAGGATAATGGACTCAGGAGATTCAATTTTCGTCAGCCAGGTGGAAGTGATGAACGCATGTTCCTGGCTGCGTTCGAAAGGGCTAGCCGAGATGTCCGAGAAGCTGGAGAAATATTATTCCCTGGTCTCGAAAAGAACAGGCCAGATGGATCTGCCCGAGCGCCGGGCACTAAAGGCCATGAAGAAGGCCCATGGCACAATGACAGTTGACGAACTTAGGAAGGATAAAAACCTAAAATCGGAAGAAGTTCCAATCGCAATGGGCTGGCTCAAGAGAAAAGGATGGATAACAATCGACAAGAAAGGCGGCGAGACTGTTCTCGAGCTCACCCAGACAGGTAAGGACATGCTCAGCAAAAAAGGCCTTGATGAAGAACTTATTGAAACACTGGCACAGGGCCAAAAGCATGAATCAGAGATTGAAGAAGATATTATTGACAAGCTTATCAAACGCCAGGATATTGTCAAGATAAAGGAGCAGGTTGTCCGTACTATTATGATAACCCAGGAAGGTATTGATCTTGTGGATGCTGGCCTGGAGATTTTCGAGGAGATTTCCAATCTAACTCCGGAATTAATCCAGACTGGCCAGTGGCGCGATAAATCCATCCGTCGATACGACATTGGTACATTTGCCCCAGACATTAACAGCGGGAAAATGCATCCGCTTCAGCAATATATCGAGAAAGTTCGCCGGGTTTTCCTCAGCATGGGCTTCCTGGAGATAGATTACGGCTATGTTCAATCGGCTTTCTGGAACATGGATGCGCTTTTCACTGCCCAGGATCATCCTGCAAGGGAACTTCACGATACACTTTACCTTTCACAACCAGGAGATATGGAACTGCCAGATTCCAATATTGTGGATAAGGTCAAGAAAATGCACGAAACTGGCGATGAAAACTCTGATGGCTGGCAGTATGACTGGCAGCGTGATATCGCCAGAAAATCCCTGCTTCGAACCCATACAACCGTTAACACCATAAGGTATCTGGCGCAGAACCCGGAACCGCCGTTGAAAGTATTTTCAGTAGGACCCGTCTTTAGAAAAGAGGCAGTTGACTCAACCCATCTTCCAGAGTTCATTCAGGTTGAAGGAATAGTCATGGAGGAAGGTGCCAATTTGGCAATGCTGGTTGGTCTGCTGAAGGAGTTCTATTCAAGAATGGGGATTGATAACCTGCGGATTAGGCCAGGCTATTTCCCATACACCGAGCCATCCCTTGAACCGGAGATATTCTACAACGGTAGCTGGATGGAATTGGGTGGTGCTGGAATTTTCAGGCCAGAGGTGACAAAACCTCTGGGCGTGGAACATCCAGTTCTCGCATGGGGACTTGGACTTGAGCGATTGGTCATGACACTTTTGGAGATGAAGGATATTCGGAAGCTCTATGTATCTGATATTGACTGGCTCAGGGATTCGCCTTCAATTGGGTAATTAACAAAAAAATAAGTAGTATTGCTATATGTAACCAACCTATCATAAGGAGGGGATATAATGGTAATGAGCAGTATATCGGTCACACACTCGGCCTTCGTTGGTCGGGAGAACGAACTCAAGAACATGGTCAAGCTCATGCAGGATTCACTTGCTGGCAAGGGTCAGTTTGTGGTTCTGAAAGGTGAGGCTGGAATAGGCAAGACAAGGTTTGCCAACGAGGTTGCCAAGCTTGCAGCCGAGGAGGGTTTCGAATTCCTCTCCGGCCGTTGCTTATCCCTGGAACAGACAGACCCCTATCTACCGTTCATGGAGGCACTAAAGGAGAAAATGGGAGGCACATCGGATAGGTGGCATGGCAACGTTCCCATTGGACTCATGGGCGTCGGAAGTTCCGGTGAAGGCTATTCTACACCATCGCAGGATGTTCCGTTGGGCCTGCTGGCCATAACCAGTTCGCAGCCGGATATTACAAAGATGAATATTCAGATGGAACGTGATAGGCTATTTGATAATCTGCTGGATGTCATTCTTCGTAGTTCTCAGAGCAAACCATTAATGCTTTTTATTGACGATCTTCAATGGGCTGACAGCGGCACCATCCAGCTTCTTGTTTTCATTGCCAGGAACATCTCCAATAGCAGGATTATACTTTTCTCAGCCTACCGGACCGATGAGGTGAATGCAGAAGGAAAGCCGCTCCATTTCTACGTGCAGTTTAAACAGACTGCCAGGACGATAGATCATCACACGGTGATACTGGAACGCATGAACAAAACAGAGATTGCCCAGATGATTAGCAGCATTCTCAATATTGAGGATGTACCTGCGAAGTTCGTCAGCAAGCTCTATGGTGAGAGTGATGGGAATCCCTTCTTCGTCGAGGAGGTGTTGAGATCCCTGATGGACGAGGGGATCATTCTGCGGCACGGACATATCTGGGATGCTGGCATTGACCTATCATCCATCAGGATACCGAACACAATCAAGGACATTATCACTCACAGGATTGCCAGGCTGGATGAGAGAGAAAAGAAAATTCTCAGATACGCGGCAGTTGCCGGAGACCATTACACCTTTGATATACTCAAAGAAGTGACTGGTATTGATGAGGAGATACTTCTTGACGCCATTGACAAACTCATAGAAGCAGATATTATCAAGGAGGTTCCAAATACAGAAGATGAAGAATACCGCTTTGACCACAAGCTTATCCACAGTGTAGTTTATGATTCAATGAGCAAGAGCCGCGTAAGGCTCATGCACAAGGCAGTTGGCGAGGTTATAGAAAGGCTGTACGGAAACAATCTGGATACATGGACGTTTGACCTTGCCAGGCATTTCAGTTTAGGCAAACATTCCCAGAAAAAATATCTGTATTCGATGATGGCCGGAGACAAGGCATTCCAGACACTGGCCTTTGACAGGGCCGTGGAATATTATGTGTCCGCCCTCAGGACAGTAGATCTGCTGCCAGAATCGGAGAATTTCAACAGAGACACTGAAAAACTACGGATATCAATGATGATTGGTAATCTGTATTTCGGTCTGGGGTTTTGGAACAGTGCCGCGAAATATTATGCCACCGCCCAGAAGGCCGCCCAGATATCCAGTGACAAGAAGGCAGAGATAATAGCCCTCATCTCACTGGGCCATTCAAAACGCTCACTGGGAAACTACCAGGATGCAGAGATGGACTTCAATAATGCATTCGAATTTGCCAAAAAGATCAATGATGTTCAGAGCCAGGGTGAGATACAGCGCGGTCTCGGATACGTACACTGGCGGAAAGGAGAGAATGACCAGGCAATCGAGCATTACAATCAGGGAATCAGCTTCTCCATGAAAGCCGGGGATATGTCATCAATGGCCAAGACATTCATCGAGCTTGGAAATGTTTACAATCACTGGAACCAGCATGAAAAGGCAATCGAATATTACAGCAAGAGCATAATCGAGCTTGAGAAGCTGGATGATTATTCTGAACTGGCAAGGGCCTACAATAATATCGGAGACACCTACCTGCAGATGAACCAGTGGGAGAGGGCGATTGACAGCTTTGACAAGTGCCAGGAGATGTCCGAGAAAATAGGCAACAAGAATATGCTGGCATGGGCTCTTTTCAATTCATCTGAGGCATTGGCCTATACTGGAGAACTGGATAAGGCTGAAAACAATTGTATCAATGCACTCAATATCTGCGAGACACAGGACGATAAGATAGGCATGAACGGTGTTTTCAGATGTCTTGGCATCATATACAGGTTCAAGGAGAATTGGGACCAGGCAATAGAGAATTTCAATAAGAGCATTACCATTCTTGAGATGCTGGACATTCCATATGACCTTGGAGACACCTACTTCCAGCTGGGTACAACCTACGAGCAGATGGGCGAGATAATGGGTGCCAAGGAAAACTATCAACTGGCCATAGAGCTTTTTGAAACTGTTGGGGCAAAGAACCAGGCAGAAGAGGCTGTTGACAGGCTGGCTGCACTGAACAATCAATGAGGTATGACATGAAAGAATATGACCCAGCCAGTATTGAGAATAAATGGCAGGAGCGCTGGAATGATTCAGGCATCTGGAAGGCTGAGATTGACACGGCCAAGCCTAAATTCTATCTGATGTTCGCATACCCTGGAGTTAGCGGATACCTGCATGTTGGGCATATGCGGGGTTACACTTATTCTGATGTTATCACAAGATACAAGAGAATGACTGGCTACAATGTAATGTTTCCTGTGGGAGCACATGCAACAGGTAATGTTGCCATAACATTCGCCAGGAAGATTGAGAGGAGCAGCCAGGAACATATTGACATTCTAAAGAACAATAACTGTCCAGATGATGAGATTGAAAAGCTCAAGGACCCGGAATATGTGGTAAATTTCTTCAGCCATATATACATCAACGATTACTGGAAGAAGTTCGGTTTCCTGGCAACCTATGACTGCTTCACGACCACCATTGATCCCGGTTATCAGAGGTTCATAGAATGGCAGTTCAGGAAACTGGACAAGGCCGGGATGCTCTTCCAGAAACCATATTTTGGTTCAGCATGCCTCAACTGCGGGCCGGTGGCTGTGGACGCCTCCGAGACAGATATTTCCCAGGGCGGCAGTGCCGAGAAGCAGGAGTTCACACTCCTTAAATTCAAGCTGGGTGATGAAATTGCCGTGGCCGGAACATTGAGGCCGGAAACCGTATTCGGCCAGACCAACTTCTGGATAAACCCGGACGTGGAATATGTCAAGGCCAGGGTGGGTGATGAGACCTGGATATTGAGCTCCGAGGCCGCTCAGAAACTCAGCTTCCAGAAGGATGATATTGAAGTTACTGGCAGGGTGGCCGGAAGGGACCTGGTCGGCAAGACCGTCATAGCCCCGGTGGTGGACAGGGAGATTCCCATATTTCCATCAAGTTTCTGCGACCCGGATGTGGGCACTGGCCTTGTTACAAGCGTGCCATCTGATGCACCTTACGACTGGATCGCCCTTGTTGACCTGATGAATGACCCGGCCGAATGTGAAAAATACGGTCTGGATGTCGAGATGGTGAAGGCAATAAAGCCGATTCCTATTATCAGATCCAAAGGCTACGGCGAGAACCCGGCCATTGAAATAATCGAAAAGATGGGCATCCAGAATCAGGAGGACGAGCGCCTTGAAGAGGCTACCAAGGAGATTTACAAGGCCGGTTTCCACACCGGCGTCATGAATGACAACTGCGGGGAATATGCCGGAATGGCTGTTACGTTGGCCAAGGACAAGGTAAAGGATATGATGCTCGAGAAGGGGCTGGCCGATGTAATGTACGACCTCTCGGAGCCGGTCATCTGCCGGTGCGGTGAGAAGGTAATCATGAAGAAGATACCTGACCAGTGGTTCATTGATTATGGGGATGATAATGTCACGGAGATATCCAAGGCCTTTGTTCGGGACGAGATGAACATCTTACCCCCGGAGTACAAGGATTCCATGCCCGCGACCCTCGATTGGTTCAAGGAGCGAGCATGCGCCAGATTGGGCAACTGGCTGGGCACGAAACTGCCCCAGGACCCGCGCTGGATAATCGAGCCAATATCCGATTCAACATTATATTCTGCTTATTATATAATTTCACCTTATATTAATGCTGGCTCCATTAAGGAGGAGCAGTTGAATGACGAATTCTTTGATTTTGCTTTCCTGGGAGAGGGAGAGCAGGATGCCCTGTCCACCAGTACCGGCATTCCTGTCGAAACCCTGGAGAAAGTCAGAAACGATTTCGATTACTGGTACCCGCTGGACATCAACCTGGGTGGAAAGGAGCACATGACCGTTCATTTCCCTGTATTTCTCATGAACCACGCCGCCATACTTCCGGAAAATGACTGGCCCCGTGGCATTATTGTCAATTGGTGGATATCTGGAAAGGGCGGAAAGTTGAGCAAGTCCAAGGGTGGCGCTCAACCGATTCCCGATGCAGCCAGGCTCTTCACTGTCGACGGCCTCCGTCTTTACTATTCCCACATCGCAAACCCCTTCGTGGACGTGGAATGGGACGAGGCCAGTGTCAAAAACAGCCGTCAGATAATCAAAAGGATATGGAACTTCGCCCACGAGCTTATGGAGGTTAACGGAAAAGCGGATAATACCCTTGACACCTGGTTGGAATCGAGGATGTCCACTCACATCAATGACTCAAGAAAGGCCATGGACGATTTCGAACTGAGGGAAGCTTCCAACAGGATATTCTTCGAGATAATGAGCGACTTCAGATGGTATGCCCGGCGCGGGGGAGCAAATCCCGAGGTTATCAAAAAAGGATTGAATGCCTGGATCCGGATGATGGCTTCATTCACTCCTCATGTAGCTGAGGAGCTGTGGGAAAAGATAGGCGGCCAGGGCTTTGTCTCTACGGCGCAATTTCCGGAACTGGATGAGTTCGAGATCAACGAAGCAATT
>JAGLQM010000003.1 GCA_023136815.1 Thermoplasmata archaeon | reverse complement strand
AGGAGTAACGCAGATTTGACAAATATAATTTGGTTTAAATGTCAAATTTGGGTTGGATGCCCTTCAGGGCGTCCAATATTTATCACCCAGTCAAACAAATCTGGATACGTTCTGTTCATGAACAACCGAAAACACCAGATCCCAGAGGACATGGTAGTTTACTAGAAAGTCTGCATTTACATTTGTCAAATTCGTGTATTAACATGAATCATCCTGATTTTACAATTTTTAGCATTGAAGCTTCCTAATTTATCTATGAGAGGCTTTTCTTTCCACACGAAACAAAGGGGTACGGGACGGTTTCTAATGGAACCATTAAAATAGTTAGTTAGTATTGTTCCGACTCCACAATCAGGCCATGAAAGGGGGAGGCCAGAATGCAAGAAAGTATATTCAAGGAATATCTTGATATTAAATCTATATTCAAGAAGAACAGGGATGTTCTCAGGCCATCTTATATTCCAGAGAAACTACTTCACAGGGATGAACATATTGACCAGATTGCATCTATTCTAGCATCAGCTCTCAGGGGGGACCAACCCTCAAATATCCTCATTTTTGGGAAGACCGGTACTGGCAAGACAGCAACAGTGAAGTACCTGGGCAAGGAAATTAAGAAAGCAACTGATACCCTGCCAACTCCCCTGAAGGATGTGAGGTACATCTACATCAATTGCGAGATTGTTGACACACAATATGGTGTTCTGCAGAATATTGGTAATCGTTTTATTGAAGATTTTAATGAGAGGATTCCACCTACTGGCTGGTCCACTGAAAGGGTGTATAATATTCTCTGGGAGAAGATAGACCAGTCACCAAAAGTTGTGGTTGTGGTGCTTGATGAAATTGACAGATTTGTTTACAAGAGCGGTGACGATACCCTTTATCACCTCACCAAGATCAACGATGACCTTAAGAATGCCAAAGTTAGTCTGATAGGCATATCCAATGATCTGAAATTTACCGAATTGCTGGATCCCAGGGTTAGAAGCAGATTATCTGACGAGAAAATAGTTTTCCCTCCTTATGATGCTGACCAGCTAAAAGATATCTTGAGGCAAAGAGCCGAAATAGCATTCGAGGACGGCGTAATTGAAGAGGGCGTTATCAGCCTTTGTGCGGCAGTTGAGGCTCATGAGCATGGTGATGCCAGGCGCGCTCTGGATCTGCTGAGGGTAGCTGCAGAACTGGCTGAGCGTTCCAAAGAAGAACAAATCAATGAGAATCATGTAATAAGGGCCAAGAATAAAATAGAATTAGATTGCGTAATCGAGGCAGTCCGTACTCTCCCTATCCAGTCAAAACTGGTTCTCATGTCTATACTTATTGGTGAGGAGAACGGCAATCACAAGCAGATGACCGGGGATGTTTACAGTACTTACAGGACACTTGCCAGAAAGGCCAGCAAGGGAATTCTCACCCAGCGTCGTGTCGCGGATCTAATCTCTGAGCTGGATATGATGGGCCTGGTGAGTGCCCGTGTTAAATCCTTTGGCAGGGGCGGCAGGACAAAGGTCATAACTGTCAGCGTACCACTGCTCGAGACCCGTCAGGTACTGGAGAAGGACCCGATGCTGGAGCCTGTGAAGGGCATCAAATTGAAGACCCAATCCACATTAGAGCTGTAATCACTTGTTGTGGGCCTTGCTTTGGAATAGTGAAATATCGCCATCGAATAGCAATCCAGACGTTTTTTAACAGTATTAATGGAGCCAGACACTCTCAAACAAAAAAACCCTCTACTAGAGATTTGCCAGTAAAAGAAGTATGGGCCCATCCAGATTTTCAACGAATCGGACAATTTATCCGCAAAACAAGTTTTACGAACTGGCTGAATTTCGGCCATGCCTCGACAAGCGATACTGCTTAACGCTTGTCTTCGATTTGAACTGGAGATCTTCGCCATGTCAAGGCGACGTCCTTTGTAGTTACGCAGCAACACAGGTCGATCCTATGCACAGGCGTAATAACCAACTAGACCATGAGCCCATTGCGTGAGTACCCTAGATATTGAAGCTGTTGAAATAGTTTTTCCTTTTGGAGAGTGCCTTGGCTCATCATGGACACCAGTCAGTATGAACTACGTCCACAACCATTCTAGTAGTCCATTAAACGGGTGCGGTCCGGTTTGATATCTTATAATTTACGAAAGGTATATGAATAGTATCTACTTCCGCCGCTATGGTGATTTACTAATGCCCAATGATGAGATTGACATTTCGGCTGATATTGCGGCTCCTGATGAGGAGCCAGTTATGACCGAAGGGGTAGAGGAACCCGAATCTGAGGTAATTCAGGAGGAAACTGAAGTTGAAGAGCCAGCTCCTGAGCATGTCCCGGAGCCGGAACCGACCCCTGTAGAATCGGAAGAAATTGTCCCAGAGCCTGCTGTGCCAGCAGGCCCGAAGACAATGAACCGCTGGATTGTAGTTGTTGGTGCGATAATGATACAGTTGGCTCTCGGAGCCATATATTCCTGGTCAGTGTTCACACCCATCCTGAAAGAATCAATTGCAGATGGAGGCGTATTTGGGTACACAACCACAGAGACCCAGATAATTTTCAGTGTTGGCCTTCTGACCTTCGCAGTTGTAATGGTTCTGGCTGGTAAACTTCAAGCCAAATTCGGTCCCAGAAAGATAGCTCTCATCGGCGGTCTTCTTTTGGGCACTGGCTACATTGCCGCATCATTTGTTGGTGAGGGGGCAGCATCATTCCTTCCAATGCTTATCACAATCGGAATAATCGGCGGCGCTGGAATTGGTTTGGCCTATGTTGTTCCTATTGCAGTTTGTATGAAATGGTTCCCTGACAAGAAGGGCCTCATATCCGGTTTCGCTGTGGCTGGCTTCGGTTTCGGAGCTACAATATGGGTGAAACTGGCAGGAAGCTGGGGCAACCTTCTGGAGAGCCAGGGAATACACGGTACCTTCCTGATCTATGGAATCATATTTCTGCTGATGGTAGTTCTTGGTTCATTACTAATGGTCAACCCTCCTGCTGGATACAAACCAAAGGGCTGGAATCCTCCTGAGCCAAAAGAAGGAGGCTCAAGCGGATACGACTTCATGCCCAAGCAGATGCTCAAGACACCGCAATTCTGGATGATATTCTTTATGTTCACATTCGGCGCATTGGCTGGTCTCATGGTCATAGGCGTCATAAAACTATTCGGAATAGATGCACTTACTGCAGCTGGTGTGGCAAATGCCTCTGCCATTGCCGGAACCGCCATGGCAGTATTCTATGCAATCTTCAACGGAATCGGCAGGATAGTCTGGGGCGGCATATCTGACAAGATAGGCACCAAGAAGTCCTTCATGGCAATGTTTGCTTTCCAGGCACTTATGATGTTCATGCTATTCCAGTTTGGCAAGGCAGAGTACACGCTTTACCTGGCTGCAGCATTGATAGGCTTTAACTTCGGCGGAAACTTCTCTCTGTTCCCCACGGCCACAGCAGAATACTTTGGCACCAAGAATATTGGACAAAACTATGGATTCACATTCCTCTCTTACGGTGTTGGCGGTGTAATAGGCCCTGTGTTCATAGCAGGCTATTTCAAAGACCAGGGAGCGGCCCTTGGAGTGGATGCATGGGCTCCTGCATTCATAATTGCAGGAGTATTGTGCGTAATTGCTGTTGTGATTGCTCTCATGCTGAAGGCTCCAAAACCACCGAAGGACGAGTTAATCCAGTAGGTGCATGGAATGAAAGATGCAAACGCAATAAAAGAAGATTTAAGCCAGGGCAACCTGGCTTTTATTTCCAAATTTAGTAAAGAGCTTCCTAAACATATTAGCGGCCAGAGTCCGCCTGTTGCAATTCTTACCTGTGCGGATTCAAGGGTTCCTCCAGAGCTTATTTTCAATGCTGGTATAGGCGAGATATTCGTGATTCGAGTTGCGGGCAATGTGGCATTTGATTCCAGCGTTCTAGGTTCACTGGATTATGCTGTGGCACATCTCCATGTGCCATTGCTGGTGATACTTGGCCACAGCCATTGCGGTGCAGTAAATGCCTCGGAAAGCGGCCCTGGTGACGATTCTTCCATTGGCCAGATAATTGAGGAAATACGTTGTGCATTCGGCACTGGTGATAATATCAAACAGAATGTTCTAAGGCAGATAGAATTGCTGAAGGAACGGAGCCAGACAATAGCCAGAGCACTGGAAAAAGGTCAATTGGAAGTCAGAGGCGCAATATATAATCTGGAAGATGGAAAAGTCAACTGGATTTAAATATGGACTGGCTCATGACCAGTCCATTCTTTTAATTTTCTGAAAGAAACATCACCTATTCCTTTCAGTAGTAATCTTCTTGTCTTTATCTTTCCGTATGCTCTTCTCAATATTGTTTAGCATACTGGATAATGCCTTCATGATGTCCCAGTCAGTTACCGTGGAATAGTACAATTCATGCTCGGTTGTCATCCTGCCTCTGAGGGTCACATCACCAGACATATGATCCGAGCCTGCTTCGTGGGCAGTAACATGGATAGTGAATATCTTTGGCGTGATTATTTTGGAAACTCGTTTGATGTTCTTCTGAATCATCTCGTACATCATGTCATAGGATTCCGGGTCTGCCTCATGTAATCCAGATATTTGAACGAAGACTTGCTCTTCATGTTTGAAACTGGCAATCAACTCGATAAGATCATACTGGGTGACAATGCCCACTGGCCTGTCCTTTTCTGTGACTATGATCGTTGAAATTCTATTGTCGTTCATCAGGGACACTGCATCAACTATCTTCTGGGTCTCACCAATGGTTATTGGAGGAGTTCTCATAACACTGCCAATCTTTATCTTGGCAGTTATCTGCTCGCCGCTGGCATCTCCCCTGGTGGTGCGTTCCCGCTTGCGGAAGCTGGCCTTTCCAAGATCCTTGAGTCCAATCACGCCCACCACATTCTCATCGCCATTGGTGACTGGCAATGCCCTCACATCAAGCCTGTACATAATGCTCCTTGCCTGGTTTATTGTGTCTTTTTCACAAATATGATGTGGTGAACCGGTCATTATCTCGTTGATCTCGATGTCCCTGAGAATTCTGAGCCCTGGAATGATGTTAACAAGGTCGGTTCTGGAAACGATTCCAATCGCCCTTTCCTTGTCGGTAACTGGCACTGCTCTGTATCCCGAAGAAAGCATTGTCTCTGCAATATCCATGACAGATGCATCCTCATCCACCCTTGGTGGGAAGGCCATGATATTTTCTACTTTTGTGGTCATTGGTATGCTCCTTCTCTTGAGCAAGGTCTCGTAATTTACAAGACCTACTATGCAACCATCCTCAGATACAACTGGAACCTCGTTGATATCATGCTTCTGCATCTTGCCAATTGCCGATGAAACATCTTCATCCGGTTCTACTGTGACAAGTATGCGGCTCATCACATCTCTGGCCTTCATATCCTGAACGCTCTTCCTGCTCATTGTTATTCCTCCTGTTTTTGTGAAATAGGAATCTCTCAAACCTTTTCAGGTTCTCGATTCCTATTAATTATACGTTTCTCGAACCTTTGCAGATTCTTGACACATCCTATATATTTGAGTGGGTTCACAGGCAATAGATACCCGATTATTAAGGTTTCCTGTGCTTCCTTATTATATTGTTTATAATTGCCTGGCATTCGTTCCTGAACTCTTTCAGGGTGCCATTATTGCAGATGGTGATATCTGCGTTTTCAAGAGCCTCACCAAGACCCCATGAGAGTTCCCGGTTATCCCTGGCCTGGAAATCTTCCAATATGGAGGGATCATCACCCCTGCCCCTGGTTACCAACCTTTGAAATCTCATTTCTGTGGGCGCATCAATGCCTATGACCTTGATGTCACCGCCAAGGAATGATTTGAAGTGATCTATCTCTGCCAGGCTCCTAGAACCGTCAATAAGTACATTTCCCCGAGGCATCTTTTCCAGAGTTCTTTTTGCCCAGATTTCTGGACCGTACTCTGCTCTGTGGGCCGATGCAAATCCTCCTATGGCCATGTCATCTGTGCCTATCCCTGCTTCACCGGCGAACAGTCGAACCATATCCCCCATTCTTATGTGGCTGAATCCTATCTTTCCCGCTTCTTGAACGAATATATCCTTGCCTGAGCCAGGCATTCCAACTAGTATGAGAACTACCAATTATTAATCTCCATCAGATCAACGACCTTTCTTCAAAGTATTCGGGAGCATATTGCCTGAGAATGCTCATCATATCCTTGCGCTTCTTATTGGCCTCGATTTTTCCCAGAAAAAGTTCAAGGGCTTCCGTCATATTATCGATGAACTTCATTGCCTGCTTGCCATCCAAGTCATCTTTTGTGGCACCTGTCTTTGCCAGCTGTTTGTTGATTGCAAATTCTATTATAGGTGAAATCGGCACAAGCCGCTCTTCAATATTTTCCACAAATCCCTTACTGTCCATTGGCCTACCTCAGGATCCTCCCGAACGGTTCTTAAGAACAGAAATAACAGGGTAACACTACTATCTAAGCTTATCGTCTGAAAGGACTTTTCTCTTAAATTTACCATTGATGGCCTTGATAAATAATACTGGCCAATTTTGACATATTCTACTTGCCAAGTTTGGGCATATCATATTTTTGAATGCTATTTCTGTTCAAAGTATGACTGACAAAAAACAGTAATTTTTGTGTATGATTGCCTCTGAATTAATTTTGATATTATAACATTAAAAATAGGTTTGGAAGGATAGGATTTAAGTAGTTTTTAAGGGATTCACCCATCATGAGAGAGAGAAGACTCACAGTGAGGGATAGGATTGTTGTTCACCTTGCCAGCTACACTAGACTCGGAGAAGAGTTTGAATGCCCTGAGGGGATGGCACAGGCAGGAATCTCAACGGCAATCGGTAAATCAAGAGCTCACACCACCCTTGAACTGAACCGCATGAAAGATGCCCATATGGTTACGGAAAGACTGGCCCATGTCAAAGGGGCAAGGTCAAAGCGCAAGACCTACAATCTTACTCGGGAAGCACTGGTCAGAAACTCTGAAATAACAACTTTTCTTGATAGCCAGATAGTTGAGATCGAAGGGCAAGGAACCTTCAACGGTTCAGAGGCAATGAAATCTCTTTTGAAAATAGGCTACACAAGACCCCTGGCTATGGAAAAGGTACTTGCCTCGAATGGTGTTCTGAAAATCGATACCCTGGAGAAAGCAACGGCAATAAAGACTGGCCAGCATATACCCAGGCGTTTGGAATTCTTTGTCCCGCGGCAGGAATTGGGCCAGCTGACAGATCTTATGAAGGACAGCCAATATCAAACAATCACAGTTCTGGGAATTCCAGGCATTGGCAAGACTGCTTTGCTTTCGGAACTTGCCTGGCAAGATAGCGAGGCCAGTATCTATTTCAGATCGCTTCATGCCTATGATTCGGTACAGTCTATTATGGGTGATTTTTCTGCATTTCTTTCCAGTTTAGGACATAATGAACTTCAGAGGTATCTGGCAAATGCCCCCTCATCGGACCTTCCTGAGATAGGCCAGTTCATAGGAAAGGTCATTGCCAGCCAGGATTTGACAATAATAATCGATGACTATGAACATGTTTCTGAAACTCTGAAACCGCTTTTTTCCCTCTTGATGGACATAGTATCTGGCTCCGGTTCATCTCTGATAGTTGCCTCCTCCTGGAGACCTGATTTCTATTCACAGAAGGATATTATCCTCAGCAAGAAGGTTGCCGAGATTAGTATCCCACCTTTGGATGCTGGCAGTTCCGTAGAATTCCTGAAACTTTCTGGCTTCAATGAAAATCCAGATAAAAACGTGATGCTCGCAGGAGGCCATCCACTTACTCTGAAATTATTAGCCTCCGGAACCGATGCCAGCACAATCAGTGATTACGTTGAGCAGGATATTCTGTTGCAGGATACGGAACTGGCTGAACTTTGCAGATTTTCCTCAATTCTCAGAAAGCCATTTCTGGCCGATGACCTGGAGGTCTTTGGATTCAAAGGTGCCGTCCAGACAAAAAACCATCTTGTCTTCGAGAGGCTGGCTGGCGGTTTCACTCTTCATCCTGCTGTGAATTCTATCATGCAGATCCAGATGAGCCAGTCAATGCTTGCATCCCTGAATGAGAAGGCGGCAAAATATTATCAGGACATTGTCCAGGACAGACCTGAGGCAATGCATCATCTGGTGAGGGCTGGGAAATATGCCGAAGCCTGTAACCTGATAATGAATGAGCCTGAAATATTTCAGGAATCTGGCAATCAGGATATTGATTCAGATATTGAGGCACTTATAGATAACATTGATTCTGCCGGGCCGGAAATACTCTGGCTGGGTGCCACCATATTCAATCAATCAGAAAAATGGGCAAAGGCACTGGGTTTTATTCAAACGTTGAAAACAGAGTATCCAGATTCCCCAGAGGCTCTGAAGGGATTAATACTCCAGGCGAATATACTATCTAAGAAAGGCAAGTATTCAGAGGCAATGCAAATCCTTGAGCCCATTACCCAGGGGCCGGATGAAGTGCTCAGTAAGGCACATAATGCAAGGGCCATCATACTTCGAAAATTGGGTGCGAACTCATCAGCATTGGACGAATTTAAGCTGGCAATAGAACTTGCAGGAAATGATGAATTGTACTTGGCCAGATGTCAGATGGAGGTGGCTATGACTCATGGAGTCATGGCGGATCATCAGAAGTCGGCGTCCATGCTTAAAAATGCCATTGCGATTTTTGAATCCGAAGACAGCCAGATAGACCTGATACGCTGCAAGATTAATATGGGAAAGGCAATGAAGGGGCTTGGGCAGATCAACGACGCAGTAATCTCCCTGGAGGATGCGCTAGCCCTATCCGAGGAACTGGCATTGACAAGGTTGATGGGATATGCCATGGTGAACCTCTCAGATCTGCTGAATGGGATGCAGAATTATCATCGCTCGGAGGAATTGGCTGCCATTGCGAAAGATATTTTTCAGGATCTGGGCGAGCCTATGCTGCTTTCGGCGGCCCTGTTCAACCTAGGAACCGCCCAGGCAGGCCGGAAAAAGAAAGCAGAGGCCATGAAAAACCTGGACGCAGCAATCCAGAATTTGGAAACACATGAACTACTGAGTTTCACAACTAGCTGGATTGAGGATTATGCCGTAATTCTGGAGACTTTGGGGGAGCCGGAAAAAGCCAGGGAAATACAGAAAAAATACACCTGATTATCTCATTGAACATGTCCCGCCGCGGGAAGCCTTCACACTGCACCTTTTTTTGAAAACAATTTATGTATTGAATATCAAAAAAAGGTTATATATGAACCTGTCAATCACAGAAGGGATGAGTATTGAATCACTGGCCAGAAAATACGCGCTCCAGAACGCAATAGAGTACGATGGAAAGGCAAACCCAGGTTCAGTAATCGGCAAGATAATGAACGAGGGCACAGAATTCCGCAGCCAGGCAAAGCAAGTTGCCGAAATATCCAGACAAGTCATTGTAGAGGTAAATGCAATGTCCCCGGAGGAGCAAAAAGCAGAATTAGAACAGCTGGCTCCGGAACTTCTTGTAAAGAAAAAGAAAGAGATTATCAAGGAATTGCCAGCCCTGGAAAACGGAGAAAAAGGCGTGGTAATGCGGCTTGCCCCGAATCCTTCTGGTCCGTTGCATATTGGCCATACCAGAATGGCGATTTTGAACGATGAATATGTGAAAAAATACGGCGGAAAGCTCATTGTGCGAATGGAGGATACTAACCCTCCAACAATTTTGCCAGAAGCTTATGATCTAATTCTAGAAGATTTAGACTGGCTGGGCATTGAGTACCACGAGGTAATCAATCAGAGCGATAGGTTCGGGATTTATTATGAGTATGCGGAAAAGATACTGGTCCTGGGAAAGGGATACATGTGCGATTGCGAATCTGAATCTTGGCGAAAGCTAAAGGATGAAAAGAAGCCGTGCCCTCACCGGGATACTGCGCCTGATATTAATGTCAAATTATGGGAGGATATGTTGGCGGGTAAATTCGAACTTGGCCAGATTTCAATGGTTGTGAAAACCGATATTCAGCACAAGAATCCTGCGGTTCGGGATTTTGTTGCAATGCGGATGGTTGAGGAACCGCATCCATTAACCGGCTCAAAATATTTGGTTTATCCACTTTACAATTTTTCAGTGGCAATTGATGATTATGATATGGGCATGACTCATGTTCTCAGGGGAAAAGATCATCTCAATAATACAATACGTCAGGAATATGTTTACGAACATCTGGGATGGGATAAGCCAGTGTTCATTCACTATGGCTGGGTTTCTATTGATGACACGGTTCTCAGCACCAGGCAAATAAAGGCGGCCATTCAGGAGGGAAAATATTCAGGCTGGGACGACCATCAACTTGGCACTGTTGCAGCTCTTGCAAGACGTGGAATTCATCCAGATGCAATACGCCAGTTCTGGAATGATGTAGGCGCAAAGAGCGTTGATATCAAATTTTCCTGGGAAAACCTTCATGCAATGAACAAAGACATCATTGACAAGGATGCAATACGTCTTTTCTTTGTGTGGAAACCAAAAGAAATAAAAATTACTGGCATAGACAAGTTGCAATCACGCGCTCCACTGCACCCCGAGCGTTCTGAACTGGGAGTCCGAGTGACAGAATTATCCGGCAATATTACGGTTCAAATTACTTATGACGATTATGAAAATCTCAAGCCAGGCAATCTTGTAAGGCTCAAGGATCTGTGCAATCTGGAGATGATGTCAGATGGTTCTTTCAAATACATTGGCAATGACCTGGATGTTCTGAAGAAAGGCGCGAAAATAATTCACTGGGTCGGGCCGAAAGCCCTTGATGCTGAGGTACAAATGCCTGATGGTACAACAATATCTGGCCTTGTTGAAAAGGCCGCTGAAAATTATGCAGACAGGGTTGTTCAGTTTGAGAGATTTGGTTTTGTTAGGCTGGAGCCAGATGAGAATATTATTGCATTTTTTGCTCATAAATAGAGTCAAATTCTTTTGTTCTTCCAGGAACATTTGCATTTTCTCTTTCTTTGGCAATTCCTGTTCAGTAAATATTATGAAGGTGATTTTCATTCTACTGGCTACAAGGTGTAATCGAGAACCTGAAAAGGTTCAAGAGATGTCTAATTCAAAGAATTAGGAAGTGTATACATGAATCTGCAGAAGCATGTTTCGTTGAACCTGAACCTGCGAGGTCTGGGCGAGTCCCCGACACTTGCAATGAGCGAACGATGTCGAGTATTGCGGGAAGAAGGCAAGGAAGTTTTCAATATGAGTATTGGCCAATCGCCATTTCCTGTGCCCAATTCTGTAGTAAAGGCTCTGAAGATGTATGCCCGTGAGAAAACCTATCTTCCGGTGCGGGGACTTCCTGAATTAAGAACCGCGGTTGCGGAACATCATAAACAGAAGGATGGAGTGAATCTTACTGCTGATAATATTCTTATTGGGCCTGGCTCGAAGGTTTTAATGTATCTATTACAACTGTCATTTTATGGAGAAATAGTTGTTCCAACACCATGCTGGGTATCCTATGTTCCCCAGGCGCAGTTGATAGGCCGCCAGGTGCAGCTTATAAACACAACCTATGAAGAAAAATGGCATCTCACTGCAGAGAATCTGGAAGAACTGTGCCAGAGCGAGCATGATACATATCGCCCAAGGATAGTTATTCTCAATTATCCAGGTAATCCAGATGGTGGCAGTTACACGGCAGATGAGCTGAAAAATATTGCAGACGTGGCCAGGGAATATGAGGTCATTCTGCTTTCAGATGAAATTTATGGCCAGCTCCATCACAAAGGAGAGCATGTTTCTGTGGCAAAATACTATCCAGAGGGCACAATCATCAGCTCCGGAATGTCCAAATGGTGTGCCTGTGGCGGTTGGCGGTTGGGCACATTCGCTTTCCCTGATAAGCTTGACTGGCTCATGAATGCAATGTCAGATGCTGCAAGTCAGACCTATACCTCGGTCAGCAGCCCTATTCAGTGGGCTGGTGTTACTGCATTCAAGGGCAGTGTTGAGATTGAAAGATATCTATGGCATGCCAGACGAATTTTCAGCCAGCTAAGTGGCCAATGTGCAGAGATGCTGAGAGATGCAGGAGCCAGGGTTCATGATCCAGAAGGAGCTTTCTATTTATTTCCAGATTTTTCGCCAATTGCAGACAACCTTGAAAAGCGCGGAATAAATGGCAGTGTAGAATTGTGCGATGCAATTCTTTGCGAGAATCATGTTGCAACAATTCCCGGCGCGGCATTTCAGCGGCCAGAAAATGAGCTCACCCTGCGGATGTCATACTGCAATTTCGATGGCAACAAAGCATTGGCTGCCAGTGAGACAATTCCGCTTCATGAAAATTTGCCTGATGATTTCCTTGAGAAATATTGTGGCAAGACTTTGGAATCCACCAAACGTATCTGTGATTATGTGAACACTGGAGCCTGAATTCCAGTGTTCAAGTGAACCGATAGACTATCAAAGCCAGTGTTTTCAGCGGTCTCTATTTTCGTTTTCGGTACTTATATATTTTTTGCTCCTATTTGTTTATTCGATTTTTAAACAATAGATGTTATAAGTCCAATATTGCATAATTCGATTTTGTATGTTGGATGAGCAGGTAATTTCTAATAAAATTCACAGCAAAAATATCTGCTTAAAACCACAATTCATTATTCGGTTTTCCCGGTCCAAGGGGTGTTGAAATAAATGGAAAATAAAAGTTTAAAAATTGTGAGCTCGATATTGAGCATTCTCATTGTAATATGTATGATTCTTCCGGTAATGTCCAATTGGCTTGATAGATCTTCTCCTGACCAGGATCAGAACCCGTATGTTCTGGAAGATACAGCAATGGTAAATATCAAGGCCGGTGGAAGTAATATTTATCCCGGGCCAGTCACATTGGGAACTGAAGAAATGGTGTTCGATTGGTCCTCTGATGCCATGGAACTGGAGGATATCCCGGATACGCCCGCTCGGGCATTCATTGATGCAAATGGTGATATACAGTTATTGGCTACACATTACATAAATCGAAGGATGGTCGGAAGCGATCTGGACAACCTTGTTCATTATCCTGGTATTATAATGAATTCGGATCAGGATCCGGTTCCGGCAAATTACAACGCGAATGAATGGCTCCAATCCATCTATGTTTCTCAAGACGACACCGTCCATGCACTTGTTCACAACGAATATATCGGTACCATGTATGGTGAATATTCAGGACCCTGGATGGAATCCTGGTACAATTCAATAACTCTAGCGGAATCAACGGACAACGGTGCTACCTATTCTCATGCCTCGGCACCAAACCATCTGGTAGCCAGTATACCATATACTTACCAGGCCATGGAGGGAAGTGGACCCGCAGGCATATTCGGCGGGAGCAATATAATCAAAAATCCCAATGACAATTATTACTACTTCCTGGTTCATCTGGAAGTATTCGGTTATCAGGATTGGGGTGTTGGTGTCATGAGAACGAATAATCTTACAGACCCAACAAGCTGGCGAGCTTGGAATGGAATTGGATTCAATGCAAATTTGATCAATCCTTACACCGAAGGAGCATTCGATCCTGTGGATCACGTTTTTCAGCCTGTTTCCAGAGATAACATATCAAAGATGAGCTCAAGTCTCACCTATAATACGTATTTCAACAAATTTCTTGTAGTTGGAATGAGAAACGACGGTCCAGGTGGTCGGCCAGACGGTATATATTATTCCCTATCTGAGGATCTTATTAATTGGACACCGGATCAATTGATAATGGAATGCGAGACATGGTGGAATAATGATGTTGCAGATAGCAAACATCATTATCCGTCAGTTATAGACCCGGATAGTCCGGGGAGAAATTTCGAGTATTCTGATAAAGATGTCTATCTCTACTATACCTTATGGCACGATGATGATCCATCAACAACCTATAATCGTGATCTGGTTCGTATTCCAGTATCATTCTCAAATGTGTCCAATTATGCTCCGAATAGACCAAATTGTTTGTTCCCGGAGAACCTGGAAACCGATGTTAGCATTACGCCTACTCTGGAAGCTTCCAGCTATTTTGACCCTGATTATAATCCACACAATGCTTCTCAATGGCAAATAACCACCACGGCAGGGAATTATTCCAGCCCCATTTTCGACAGTGGATGGAATACAACTGCCCTGGAAGTAATCAATGTTCCGATCAACCTGAGCTATTCAACCACATATAATTGGAGAGTCAGATATCAGGATAATGAAAGTTCAATTTCCCTGTGGTCTAAAGAATTATCCTTTTCCACAATGGCACCCAATGACCCACCAGTTCAACCGGTGGGGGAGTCGCCTCCAAATGGCACAGTGGGCGTGGGCAACACGGATGTTTCATTGCAATCATCGGTTTATTCTGATCCAAATGGCCATCAACATACCGCTTCAAGATGGCAAATGACAACAACCGCTGGAGATTATTCCAGCCCGGTTTTCGACAGTGGAACTGACACAGTCAATCTGGAATTCATCATGATTCCGCAGATTTTGGAGTTGAATACCACTCATTACTGGAGGATCTGCCACCAAGATGAGCATGGAGCCTGGTCTGATTGGTCAGATGAGGTTCATTTTACAACCGAAACACCCTCGCCTCCTTCTGCCCCCACTGGCTTTTCCGCAGCAACAGTAAGTTCTTCAGAGATAGGTCTGGACTGGAATGACCATCCTGAACAGGATGTAAATCATTACTGCGTATATCGGAGCCAGTCTCCCGGAGTCGAATGTAATGCTACTAACCTTGTAGCCAATGTATCCGGTCGTCTGAACAGTGATTATACAGATAGCGGACTATCAGGAACCACTGTTTATTACTACAGAGTGACAGCCGTAGATGATAGTGGTAGCGAATCAGATCCATCTGCCGAAGATAGTGCTGTCACCATGAACGATACGATTCCTGGTGCTCCAACCAATTTAACAGTGGATTGGGTTACCGTTTCCGATACTATCTTTCTGGATGAAGCTTTTTCGGATTCTGTTCCACCCACTGGTTGGGCAGTAGAGGATCCGACTGGAAGTTGGAGCCAGTCCTGGAGTTCAGGAGCTGGTGGAACCTCACCAGAAGCAAAACTCACACATCCCAGTTCCAGTCATATTGATACCTGGAGACTGTACGCCGGACCACTAGATACAACAAATATGATCTCTCTAAATATGACGTGGGACAATTATTATCATGATTGGGGTGGCGAGCCAGATAAGGTCACGGTAAAAATTCAAACAAGCTCCGACAGTTTGATTTGGCAGGATACAACATGGTCTCACACATCTGGTGGTGGCAGTGTTGGGCCTGGCCTCGAGCATTTAACCATAATTACTTCCGATGTGGGTTCGAATACATTCTATGTCAGTTTCACTGTGGATGGGGATGCATTTGACATGGAATATTGGTATTTAGATAATGTCTACCTTAATTATACCGCTGTATCCACCCAATACAATAATATGTTGAATTGGACGCTATCTTCTGACGACGGAGCGGGTGATAACGACATAGATCACTATAACATATATCGGTCGAACACAAGCCTAGGACCCTGGGATATGACCACTCTTATTACAGATGTACCTGCAGGTACGGATACGTACTCCGACACTGGAAGGGGCGAATTAGACGGCATAGACTGGTGGTATGTGGTGAGAGCAGTGGACCTTTCATCCAATGAAGATACGAACACAGTTGCAGTTTCAGAATCCGGCGGAAGCCCTCTCACATCATATGACATTCCAATATCACCAGCAGCTGGAAATGGTGACTGGGTGTTTGTCTCTTTCCCATACACAATCAGCGGTAACATCGAGACTGTACTGGATGACTCTATTTTAGGTGACGGTGGAACAACCTGGGATGTAG
>JAGLQM010000029.1 GCA_023136815.1 Thermoplasmata archaeon | reverse complement strand
TGAGAATTGCTTTTTCTGGCATTTCCGGAGTCTTGTTCTTGGAAATCATTCCCTGAACGCCCTTGACCTTTGGCATCTGGCCAAGTTTTAGCTTATCCTTGGAATGCCGAATGGTCCAGTATGCGTCCACAGTTTGTTCTTCCACCTTTTTGGTTGCTCTGGTATGTCCGCCGCATTCGCAGAGTGGGAGGAAACCAGTATTGCCGCAGTCCATGCATTTCCTGACCCCAAGGTCTACCTTGTACTTTCCAGTGCCCTCTGCTGCCTTTGAAAGTAATCGTTGAGGGCCGCCAGCAGCTCCAACAGGGAACAGCCCATGAACCGGGGGTTTCATCTTTCTCACGGCAGCCTTCTCCGGCCTGGCCATCCTGGCCCCTATAATGGTTCCCAGGCAGTCCATAATTTTGAAGCCAGCAAGTTTCGAGACATAGCCCAATGTATCGTCGAATTCTCCCTTTGGCAGCTTGCTTATTTTCCCATCAGGAACAATGCCCAGCGAGGGATAAAGCGCCTCACCATCCTCCAGTATCAGTATTTCACTTTTAACAATGTACGGAATACCAAGCTCCATCAATATATGCCTTGTGTTTTTGTTATCTGGCAATTGCAAGTTTTTATTATTAATTTCTCCTTTTTCTATGAGAATTTCCCTGAGCCCATTGACCTCTTCCACAGTTAGATTATTCCACATGAATGTGTGATTGGGATGCAGAGGGATATCATGTTTCTTGGCCAGCTTCAGAGATTCTTCCAGGCCCATGGATTGAATGTCTTTTACAGTAATTTTCCCATCTTCAAGTATTGCAGAGTACCAGCCAATGTCAAAAACTCCCGGCACCAATGGATGATTGTTCTCAATGAATTCCCCCACTGGAATAAGCATCTCTCCAAGCTCCACTATCTTTTGAACATTTTGGATTGAAATGTCTTTGGCCTGCTCAACTGTTTTGACCCGAACAAGATTGCCGTTCTTCATTAGCAGAAGTGGACCATCCAGTCTATCACAGGGCGTTGAAATTCCTGCCTTTCCAGGTCTTTCAATTTTAATCTGGGTACCTATTGCCAGGGTTTCCTGAACAATGTACATCACTGCAGGATGTATTGATATTGATGCAAGTCCAGCAGTTCTCGAACGCCCATATCTCAGCCTGAAACCGCCTTTGCGGCTTGGATGGGAGTAGACTGGCCTGCCTGCTACCATATCCTTGATGAACTTGTAATTTGGCTCGACTCCTTTTATCTGCCCTTCCTCCGCCCCTTTTTCTTCTTTAACCATGACCTTCAGAAAGTCCCAGTTTTTTATCTTAAGCTTCTTAACATGCTTTTTCAGCTTCTTGGCCTTCAGTGCCAGTCCTTCGGCAACAACAAGACATGCGCCGCCCCGGACACGATTGCTCTCCATTCTTGGCAAATCCCGATACCCGGATATTTCAGCCTCCTCTGTGCCCTCACCATCAACGCAGACCTTGCAGCCCTTTATGATGGCCTCAATTTCTTCTTCAGACGGAAGATACTGCAGGTTCACCAGCCGCCGGTAGAGAGGTATTTCTTCCTTCCACCGCTCAATTTCCTGGGACGTAGCCTCGTATGGGCCTATGCCCAACTCACTTCTCACAACATCGGCGATTAGTACGCTCATGGCCTGGCCAGTTCCTCCTGCGGAACGGATTGGCCCTGCAAATGAAATTGAAGCATAGGTATTATCACCCTCGCCGTGAATCTTGACCTCGGCAATACCGTCCAGTGGGGCAACAAGAATTCCCTCGGTAAGCACTGCCAGTCCAACCTTTACAGCCTTGTCCAGGGCCTCTGCCTTTGTGCCATTATATTCCCTGGCAACTTTTTTTGCAACCACAATTGACATGACCTCTCTATTGGTATGTTTCTTTGAAGTATCTCGAATGACCTCGGCAATACCTTCCAGTTCAAGCAGCATCTCCACCCTGGATGCAAGGTCATCGGCCTGTGGGATCTCCACATCAAGTTCCGGGTCAAGGCCCTTGGCCCTGGCCTTCTCTGCAACCTTATAACATCTATTTGCCTCGTCCTGAAGCTGCTGAAAATAAGCATTCATTTCCTTGCTTGCTGCAACGGCCATTTATTCACCTCATGGCAGTTGACGCAACGGCCATGTATGTTCTCCTTCTACATCGAGCATATACTCTCTTTGATCAGCCAGTCAATAAAATTATCCCCCTTCAATGACCTTCTGATACGGAAATATACTGTGCCAAAAGGTATAGCAAGGGTCGTGTTTAATCTTTTTGATGGTAAATAATATAACAGTGAACCCCAATAACAGAAACATGGCAGGTCAGCAGGGCGGTGTCGATTACAAGGGGGATTATAAGCCATCATTTCACAGTTTCTACGACCTAATGAAATTTAAGGTCACAAATATACTGCTGGTGTCCAGTCTCTATGATGCTTTCATTCTTGAAGAAGAAGGCCTGCTGGCCGAGCAGATTTCTGGTGAGTATCGGGATCTGGAGCTGTCATCACCTCCAAGAGTCATGCGGGTAGATTCTTGCGAGAGCGGACTGGCCGAGTTAAAAAAGCGGCATTATGACCTAATAATTACCATGCCCAGACTTGTTGACATGGACCCATTCAAATTCGGCCGCATGGCAAAGGAGCAGCAGCCAGATATTACAGTCATACTGCTGCTTACAGATACCGCAGACATTCCCATATTCTACAAGCCAGGACAGCATGACGAGATTGACAAGATGTTCTACTGGAACGGCGATTCTGCACTATTCTTTGCAATAACCAAGTATGTCGAGGACATGCTGAATGTAGAGCCTGATACCGACGACGGCCTGGTGAGAGTTCTCCTGGTTATCGAGGATTCGCCTCGATATTATTCCATATTCCTGCCGCTGATATACCGGGAGGTCATGAGTCAGACTGAAAAGCTAATTGCCGAGGGACTCAATGAACACGAGAAATTATTTCGGAAAAAAGCTCGCCCGAAGATTTTACTTGCAGAAACTTACGAAGAGGGGCTGGCATTATATGAGAAATATCGCGAAAACATTTTAGGAGTAATAACCGACGTGGACTTCCCAAGAGGCGGGGAGTGTCTGGATGGTGCCGGGTTCCAGTTGATCAAGGAACTGGATGAGGGCATACCGGTTCTTGTTCAATCCTCCGGGATCAAGTATCAGGTGGATGCAGATAGAGTTTGCACACCCTTTCTGGACAAAAATTCAGACATGTTACTTCACGGAATCCGGAACTTCTTCAATGAATGCCTTGGCTTCGGGGATTTCATGTTCATGACCTCGGATAAAATAGAGATCGGGCGTGCTCGGGATATGACCGAATTTATGCATTATGTCCAAACAGTGCCAGCAGAATCCATCAGATATCATGCTGGCGCGAACCATTTCTCCAACTGGTTAATGGCCAGGGGTGAGATTGATATTGCGAAAAAATTGCGACCAAGGAAAGTTTCAGATTATCAGAACAACGAGGACATAAGAAGCAATCTCATTATGTCAATACGGGAATCCAACAAGGCAAAGAGGAAAGGGGTCATAACCAACTTCCAGCAGCAAAATTTTGAGTTTGAAGAAACATTTACCAGGCTCGGCGGCGGCTCATTGGGTGGAAAAGGTCGTGGTTTGGCTTTCCTGTTCGCACTGTTCAATCAGAGTGCCGTGAAAGATAAAATTCCAGGCTGCCAGGTGAGAATTCCCGACACACTTGTCATAGGCACCGAGATATTTGACAATTTCATGGAGAGCAATAAACTTCATGAGAAAATTCAGCCGGACATGTCCGATGACGAAATAAAATCCCTGTTCATGGACGCAAAAACAATCATTGACATCAAGGATAGATTGCGTGAATATTTATTCCATGTAAGAGAACCACTGGCAGTTCGTTCATCCAGCCTGTTGGAGGACAGTCACAACCAGCCATTTGCCGGAATTTATGCAACATTCATGCTTCCCAATAACTGCGTTGATGATGAGATAAGGGTGGAACAGCTCTGCGACGCAATAAAACTTGTTTATGCTTCGGCTTTTTCAAAAGCAGCAAAGGCATACATACAGTCAACAGTGCACACATCAGAAGAGGAAAAAATGGCAATTGTTGTTCAAAAGCTCATTGGCAACAGGCACGAAAACAGATTCTACCCGACAATTTCCGGGGTTGCCCAATCCTACAATTATTATCCAGTTGCCCCTCTAAAGCGGGAGGATGGCATTGTCAGCGCGGCACTGGGCCTTGGCAGAATAGTTGTTGACGGTGAGAAAGTGCTGGCATTCAGTCCCAAGCACCCGAACATTGTGCCAGGATTTTCAACTCCCGAGCAAGTTATGGACAATAGCCAGACACATTTCTATGCACTGAGCATGGAAGATGTTTGCTATGATCTGAGAGGTGGTGAGCATGTCACACTGTACACTCTGCCAATAAAGGATGCTGAAGAGGATAATACTTTAGATTTAATTGCAAGCACATACGACTCCAATGACCAGCGGCTTCGTGATGGCACTGGCTCAGACGGCCCAAAAGTCATAACCTTTGCAGGGGTATTAAAATACGAAATGCTGCCCCTTGTGAAAGTAATAAATGAATTACTGGACATCGGAACAAGAGGCATGGGCGGCCCGGTGGAGATGGAGTATGCTGTAAGATTCAATGAGAACGCGAACTCAAATGAGTTCGATAAACCTGAATTTTACGTTGTCCAGATACGGCCTCTGGTGACAAAAAAGGAGCGGCACAATGTTACTATTTCAGGTGACGAGACTGACATAATCCTCGCATCAAAAGCTCTTGGTAACGGGATACTGGAAGGCATCAGAGATATAATTTTTGTGGAGCCAGATAAGTTCGACAATACTCAAACATACAATATTGCCAAGGAAATTGGCGAACTGAATCAGGAGATTGGAAAGCCGTTCTTGCTCATTGGCCCCGGTAGATGGGGAACCAGGGACAGATTCCTGGGAGTGCCGGTTGACTGGAATCACATATCCAATGCCAAAGCAATGGTCGAGGTAGGGCTGGAAAAGTTCCGAATCGATCCATCTCATGGAACACACTTTTTTCATAACATAACCTCGCTGGGAATCATGTACTTTACAGTCCCATTTGGCAAAGAAAACCAGTTCATTGACTGGGACTGGCTGAAGAGTATTGAACCAAAATCCAGTAAAAAATTCGCAGTTCATGTGGAACTGCCCTATGAGTTGGAACTGAAGGTTGATGGACGAACCGGGAAGGGGATTGTTCGGAAGAAAGAAGCCGCTGGAAACGGCGGCTAGGCCAATCATACCCCGCCTGTGAGGGCGGGGTTGTACCTCCCTATTTTATGAATCGGGAGAGGTGACAGGCTATTTTTTTCTTTCAAACTTTGGAAGCCCCGTGCGTAAGCGTGGGGAGGTGGTCGCTACCAGCATGCAGCCTGGCTCTTCATACAAAACAATTAAAAACAAAAATAGAAAGGTTCCCCAGCCAAAGACTGGGGATTTCTGTTTTTATTTTCGCCGCAAATTTGGCAAGCCAAATCTGCGTTTCGTCAAGTTTTTGCTGTGCAAAAATTGACTACCAGTGTCCTTGGTCAATCATAGAGTCTGCGACATCAAAAAGACTTGTTTCTCTCGCTATTTTGCCGACTCGGTGGGACAAGTCCCCCCTCACGAAAAACAGACTTCGCTAGTTTTTCGACACGCCGCAATTTTGCAGAAATTTGTGAAAAGCAAAATTGCGTCTATCGCTGACTCTATTCCTTTTATAACTATAAAAATACAAAAATTCCTGGCCTTGCGGCCAGGAAAATATTTTTGTTTACCAGTGTCCTTGGTCAATCATAGAGTCTGCGACCTTCATGAAACCAGCGATATTTGCTCCAACCACATAGTTGCCTGGTGAGCCAAATTTCTCGGCTGCTGCGGCACTGTTCTTGTGGATGTTTATCATTATCTGATGGAGCTGCTCGTCAACTTTCTCAAAGGTCCAGCTTGTTCCGATGTGGTTCTGCATCATCTCGATACCGGATGTTGCAACACCACCAGCGTTTGCTGCCTTTCCTGGACCGAAGCTTACCTTGTTCTCTATGAAGTAGTCTGTAGCATCCATCTCTGTAGGCATGTTTGCGCCTTCTGAGACTGCGATACAGCCATTGTTCACCAGGTGCTGGGCTTCTGCAAGGTTCAGTTCGTTCTGGGTTGCGCATGGCATTGCTACGTGTATTGCACCGTCAACAATTGTCCATGGGCGCTTTCCTTCATAGTACTGGACACCGAACTTGTCTGCGTACTCCTTTATTCTTCCACGCCTGTTGTTCTTGAGGTCCATTACGAAGTCCCACTTCTCGCCAACAATTCCTGCTGGATCATAGATAGAACCGGCTGAGTCAGAAAGTGTTACCACTTTTCCACCGAGCTGGTTGACCTTCTGGGTTGCGTATTGGGCTACATTTCCACTACCGGAGATTGCTACTATCTTGTCCTGGAAAGATTCTCCACGGACCTTCATCATCTCTTCTGCGAAGTATGTTGCACCGTATCCAGTTGCTTCTGATCTTGCCAGTGAGCCGCCCCAGTTGAGTCCCTTTCCTGTAAGGATAGACTCAAAGCGGTTTGTGATCTTCTTGTACTGGCCGTACATATAGCCGATTTCCCTGCCGCCGACACCTATGTCGCCTGCTGGAACGTCTGTGTTAGGTCCAATATGCCTGTACAGTTCGCTCATGAAGCTCTGACAGAAACGCATAACCTCTGCGTCGCTCTTTCCTTTTGGGTCAAAGTCAGAACCGCCCTTACCGCCGCCCATTGGCAGGCCGGTCAGCGAGTTCTTGAATATCTGCTCGAATCCCAAAAACTTGATGATACCCATGTAAACGGATGGGTGAAGTCTGAGACCTCCCTTATATGGGCCAATTGCGCTGTTGAACTCCACACGGAAACCCCTGTTAACATGTATGTTACCGTTATCGTCCGTCCACGGAACGCGGAATATTATCTGGCGCTCTGGCTCCACAATTCTTTCCAAAATATTTGCCTTAAGGTATTCAGGGTGCTTCTGCAGCACCGGCTCAATGGATTCCAAAACTTCTCTTACTGCTTGATGGAACTCCTTCTGATCCGGATCCCTGGCTATTACCTTCTCGATTACTTGTTCGACAACCATTTTTACACCTCCTATTGCCCTCGTGGGCAAAGGATGGAGGGCATATCATTCTTGTATATTAACTAATAGGCCTAACATGATTATTCACACCTGTCAAATCTGCGTATGCCTATTTTTTGAATGCTGTGTTTCAGTTCAAAATGTCAATAATAGGCTGTATATGACAGCAAGGGATAAGAACAGTGAATTGTTTACCCGGCAGTATACGGGGCGTGAGGCCATGGTAGAGCATTATTCCGACGAGAAAATTAAGGAACTTGAGACAACGGCCAGACTTATCCGAAGGCATATCATACAGATGATATTCGATGCAGGTTCAGGACATCCTGGCGGTTCTCTTTCCGCAACTGATGTCATGGTAGCATTATATTTTGACATAATGGAACATAACCCTGATGACATTAAATGGCCTGACCGTGACAGGTTCGTTCTCAGCAAGGGCCACGCTGCTCCGGCATTATATGCCTGTCTTGCAGAGACTGGCTATTTCCCGGTTGAGGAGCTTAAAACACTCAGATTAATTGGTTCAAGGTTGCAAGGCCACCCGGATATGAGAAAAACTCCTGGCGTGGAGGCATCTACCGGCTCCGAGGGTCAGGGGCTCAGTATGGGCCTGGGAATGGCACTTGCAGGAAAGCTGGATAATAAAGAATACATTACCTATGTCATGGTTGGCGATGGTGAATTAAATTGCGGCCAGTGCTGGGAGGCTGCAATGTCTGCGGCATTCTTCAAGGCAGATAATCTTGTAGCAATAGTTGATCGGAATAAGCTTCAGCTTGATGGGCCTACAAATCAGATAATGAGCATCGAACCTCTGGCCGATAAATGGAAGGCATTTGGTTGGGATGTGATTGAGATTAATGGCCACAGCTTCCCAGAATTACTGGATGCGCTGCACAAGGCCAAGGAGACCAAGGGAATTCCAACGGTCATAATCGCCGATACAGTGAAGGGCAAAGGTGTCAGCTTCATGGAAGGCCAGGTAGGGTTCCACGGAAAGTGTCCAAGCGAAGAAGAATATAATCAGGCAATGGCTGAACTGGGAGGGATTTAGATGACAAAAATAAAATGGCCAGTTGAGCCACAGAGACCTGCATTCGCAAGGGCACTGGTTGCCCTGGGTAATACACACAAGGATGTTGTTGTTGCCAGCGCGGATGTATCAACATCCACAATGACTGGTGTTTTTGCGAAACACTTCCCAGAGCGCCATTATAATTTCGGAATAGCAGAGCAGAATATGATAAGTGCCTGCGCAGGACTGGCAACTACTGGAAAGGTTGTCTATGCCAGCACATTTGCAATTTTCGGAACTGGCAGGGTCTACGATCAAATTCGACAGAGTGTTTGCTACCCCAGATTGAATGTTAAGCTTGTGGTCACACATGCCGGAATCACAGTTGGTGGAGATGGAGCCACACATCAGATGATTGAAGATATCGCACTTATGAGAGCACTTCCAAACATGACCGTTATTGTTCCGGCAGATGCTCCTGAAACAGAAAAAGCAGTACTGGCAGCAGCAGACCATGAAGGTCCAGTTTACATTAGGCTGGGAAGAGCAAATGTACCTGTTTGCACCACCAGCGAGGAATGCCAGGACTTCGAGATTGGCAAGGCAACAACAATGCGAGAAGGTTCCGACGTCACCCTTGTAGGTACAGGAATCATGGTTGCAAAATGTATCGAGGCTGCAGAAGAACTGGAAAAACACAATGTCAGTGCCAGAGTAATTAATCTTTCAACAATCAAGCCCCTGGACAAGCGCACTCTGATTAAGGCAGCCAGGGAAACTGGTGCCATAGTTACTGCTGAAGAACACAGCGTGGTAACAGGCATGGGTGCAGCAGTGGCACTTGTTCTGGCTGAGAACGCCCACGTACCAATGAAAAGAGTGGGAATTCCCGACTCATTTGGAGAATCTGGCTCATCTGACGAACTAATGCAGAAATACGGATTAACAGTCGATGATATAGTTGATGGAGCGCATGACGTTCTCAAGAGGAAGAAGTGATAATATGAAATTATTCTTAGATACAGCAAATGTTGAGCAAATAAGGGAAGCCAATGACTGGGGAATCATTGATGG